>OMSP01000155.1 GCA_900313775.1 uncultured Eubacteriales bacterium | reverse complement strand
CGGAGAAAGGCGGATTTGAACATTTCATGCTCAAGGAGATCCATGAACAGCCTGCAGCTGTAAGGGGTACGCTGGGCAGCGTGATCAAAGATGGGCAGATCGATCTTAGCGGAGCATCGTTGGATGATGAAACCCTGCGCAGTTTTTCTTCGATCTATATTGTTGCCTGCGGAAGCGCGTGGCATGTCGGCATGGCTGCCCAGTATGTCATGGAAGACCTTGCCCGGATTCCGGTCAGGGTCGAGCTCGCTTCAGAGTTCCGGTACCGGACGCTGCTTCTGGATAAAAACGCATTGGTGATCATAATTTCCCAGTCCGGAGAGACGGCGGATTCTCTTGCAGCTCTGCGCAAGGCGAAGGAGTACGGGATCCGGACGCTGGCGATCGTAAATGTGATCGGTTCAACGATCGCAAGGGAAGCTGATAATGTCCTGTATACACTTGCCGGACCTGAGATCGCGGTGGCAACGACAAAAGCCTACAGCGCGCAGCTGTGCGCAATGTATATGTTTACGGTTCAGCTTGCCTTTGTCCGGAATATGATCACACAGGAGCAATACGCGGATGCGGTAACCGAACTGCTCACCCTTCCGGATAAAATGAACCGTATCCTGGAGGACAAAGAGCGTATCCAGTGGTTTGCCGCCAAATTTGCGAACGCGCATGATATCTTCTTCATTGGGCGAGGCATCGATTATGCCATCAGCCTGGAAGGCAGTTTGAAAATGAAGGAGATCAGTTATATTCACAGCGAGGCGTATGCTGCAGGAGAATTAAAGCATGGGACGATCAGCCTGGTGGAAAACGGAACACTGGTGATCGGTGTGCTTACGCAGAACGATCTTCTTGAAAAAACCATCAGCAATATGGCGGAGTGCAAGGCGCGCGGCGCTTATCTGATGGGACTGACCGGCTACGGGAATTACAGCGTGGAGGACTGTGTTAATTTCACCATCTATGTCCCCAAAACAGACCGGCATTTCATCGGAAGCCTGGCCGTGATACCGCTTCAGCTGCTCGCCTATTATACCAGTGTGGCCAGAGGACTTGATGTGGATAAACCGCGCAACCTTGCGAAGTCTGTGACAGTTGAGTGACAGGAAAAACGCCGCGCCTGACCGGTTGGAAAATAGAAGAACAGTTTTCTAAAAAAAGCCGGAGCAGGAGACAAGGATAAGCAAAGGCAAAAGGAAAAAAGGAAATCTGTAATAGAACAGTAATATAAGGGCATAAGGAAATCAGTAATATAAAGAAAAGGAGAATCAGATGAGAGTAGTTATTCAGGAAGATTACGGGAAAATGTGTAAATGGGCAGCAGATTACATTGTATCGAAGATCAATGCGCACAAGGAAGATCGTCCGTTTGTGCTTGGCCTTCCGACAGGCTCGTCTCCCATTGGCGTTTATCAGGAGCTGATCCGCAGAAATAAAGCCGGTGAAGTGACGTTTAAAAACGTTGTCACCTTCAATATGGATGAGTATCTTGGACTGGAAAGAGAGCATGATCAGAGCTACTGGTATTTTATGCATGACCAGCTTTTTGATCATATCGATATCCCGGCGGAAAATGTGAATATCCTGAATGGCATGGCGGAAGATCCGGTCGCGGAATGTGCCCGGTATGAAGCGAAGATCGCTTCTTACGGCGGTGTTGACCTTTTCCTTGGCGGCATCGGTGTCGATGGTCATCTGGCCTTTAACGAGCCCTTTACCTCTCTGTCTTCCAGAACAGGCGTAAGAGATCTTACGACGGATACTCTGATCGTTAATTCCCGTTTCTTCGGAAACGACCCATCGAAGGTTCCGACGCAGGCTCTTTCTGTCGGGATCGGAACAGTCACGGATTCAAAGGAAGTCCTGATCCTGATCAGCGGCCATAATAAAGCCCGCGCTCTTGCAGCTTCCGTTGAAGGCGGCGTGAGCCAGAAATGGACCTGCTCTGCCCTGCAGCTGCATCCGGCGGCGATCATTGCGTGCGACGAAGCAGCCTGCGGAGAACTGACTGTCGATACGTATAAATACTTCCTTGATATTGAAAAGAAAGAGAGACTGTAATTGTTCAGGCAGTCCGAACATCAGCTGTGCGAGGATATAAGTCTGAAGGAAAACGGACAGCAGCAGACTTTCTGCCTAGAAGGATAAACTCTCTGTTTGTAAGGACAGACTTTCTGCACAGTAAGGAATAAACCCTCTGCTTAGAAGGATAGAAGGAAAGACGGGATAATTATGTATACTATCACAGATTTATATGATCTTGACCATACGCTTGCCGCGGAGTATCTGAGGGGCTTTACCTATCCGTGGGAAGCGCTGAAGGGGATCAAAGAGATGATCCTTGCCCTGGGCCCGACCCTGGATCCTGCGGAATATACTGAGGTTTCGGAGCATGTCTGGGTGCATAAGACCGCAAAGGTATTTCCGAGTGCCTATCTCGGCGCCCCGTGTATCATCGGCCCGGGGACGGAAGTCAGGCACTGCGCCTTTATCCGCGGCAGCGCGCTGGTAGGTGCAGACTGTGTGGTCGGCAACTCCGTAGAACTGAAGAATGTGATACTTTTCGACCATGTGCAGACACCGCATTACAATTATGTCGGGGATTCCATTCTTGGACATTACAGCCATATGGGTGCAGGTTCCATTACTTCCAATGTAAAATCGGATAAGAAACTGGTCGTGGTCCATAACGGGACGGAACATATCGAAACCGGGATCAAGAAGTTCGGAGCGATGCTCGGCGACTATGTGGAAGTGGGCTGCAACAGCGTATGCAACCCGGGAACGGTCGTGGGGCGGCATAGCAATATCTATCCGACCTCCTGCGTGCGCGGCGTTGTTCCGGAGAACAGTATCTATAAGAACAGCGGAGAGATCATACAGAAGAAGTAAGGAAACAGCTGATAAAAGAAATGAAGAGGATGATGTATGGGTAAATATTTCGGTACGGACGGATTTAGAGGAGAAGCCAACAAGGGATTGACCTATGAGCATGCGATCAAGATCGGACGCTTTCTCGGGTGGTATTATGGTGCCAGAGAGAGAAGAAAGGCGAAAGTAGTCATCGGGAAGGATACCAGAAGATCCTCCTATATGTTTGAGTATGCGCTTTGTACCGGTCTGATGGCTTCCGGCGCGGATGCGTATATCATGCATGTAACCACGACCCCATCCGTTTCCTATATCGCCCGGACGGATGATTTTGACTGCGGGATCATGATCTCTGCTTCACACAATCCGTTCTATGACAACGGGATCAAGATCGTCAACAACAACGGCGAGAAGATGGATGAAGAGACGATCCTTAAGATCGAAGAATATCTGGACGGCAAGCTGGAGATACCGGTTGCAGATGGAAAGAAGATCGGAAGGACCGTTGACTATGTAGCCGGACGAAACCGCTACATCGGATATCTGATCTCCCTGTCAAGATACTCCTTCAAAGGAAAACGTGTTGGGATCGACGCTGCAAACGGCGCCGCCTGGTCCATCGCGAAGAGTGTGTTCGACGCGCTCGGCGCCCGCACTTCTGTGATCAATGCGGATCCGGACGGGTACAATATCAATACGGAGTGCGGGTCGACCCATATCGAACATCTCCAGAAATTTGTCGTAGGCAACGGGCTGGATATCGGCTTTGCCTTTGATGGAGACGCGGACCGCTGCCTGTGTGTGGATGAAAACGGAGAGGTCATCACCGGCGACCATATTATGTATATTTACGCGCGCTATATGAAGGAACGCGGGAAACTGCTCAACAATACTGTG
>OMSP01000153.1 GCA_900313775.1 uncultured Eubacteriales bacterium | reverse complement strand
CCGACGAGAGCAAGCGTCTGCCCGGGTTCGACAGTGACACTGACATTTCTGAGGACATCCGTGCCGTCTTTATAATGGAAGCTCACATTTTCATATGAAATCCTGCCCTGCACATCCGAAAGTTCCACCGCATCCGGTGCATCCTTGATTTCCGGCTCGGTGCGCATGATTTCAAGGAACCGCGAAAAGCCCGCCGTCCCTGACGTATAAATTTCCATGAACTGAGTCAGCTTGCGCACGGGCGACGTGAATGTGGAGACATAGAGAGTGAAGGTCAAAAGATCCACAATATCGAGCCGGCCGTTCATCATCATAGCCCCACCGACAGCAATGACCGACACCTGCATCAGACTGATGGCCGCCTCCATGCCTCCCATGAAGCGGCCCATCGCCTTATAATATCCGACTCTGCTTTTTTTGAAATTTTCATTTGCGAGATTGAACTTGTCTTCTTCGACGCTTTCATTTGCAAATGCCTTAGAGGTCCTGATCCCCGAAATCCCGCTTTCAATCGCCGCATTGATCTCACCCGTCTTTTTCTTGACCTCAATATTGGCATTCCTCATACTGAGCCGCTGCCGCATTGAAAAAAGAATAGTGAGCGGAAGCAGCACAATAAGGACCAGGGTCAGCTGCGGATTAATGAAAAGCAGAATGGCAATCGCTCCGATGATCGTCAGCGTACATGTGAGGATGTTCTCAGGTCCGTGATGCGCAAGTTCAACAATTTCGAACAGGTCATTTGTAACCCTGCCAAGGAGCACACCCGTACGGTTCTTGTCGAAAAAGCTGAAGGAGAGCTTCTGCATATGGGCAAATAAATCCGCCCGCATATCCGCCTCCACCAGCGTGCCGTATCCGTGCCCGATGACAGTGATATAATACTGGAAGACGGCCCGCAGAATGTAAGCTGAAAAGACGATCCCCATGACGAGAAAAAAAGCGGAGTAAAGCTTCTCAGGAAGCAGATTATTCATCGCTTTTCTCGTAATGAACGGAAATGCCAGATCTATCCCCGCAATAAGGGTCGATAACAGCATATCAATCGCAAAGAGCTTTCTGTGCGGTATGATATATGAAATAAACACCGAAAGATCGGATTTTTTGAAGTCTTTATTCATGCTATGGGCTCCGTGTTTCCTGTACGACTGACATCATATAGCTCATAATAATAGTATAGCACCAATCACGCGGCACTTTCAAAAAACTAACGCAGCAAATACAGAATTTGATGTATTGCCGGTATTCGACATATCATGGATTATGATGTACAATATGAGCATGAAAACCTATCCACGAGGAAGGAGATCGCATATTTGGAAAGCTTATATATTATAGTACCCGCCTACAATGAATCCGATAACATCTCGCAATTTGTAAATGATTGGTATCCGGTGATCGAGTCTCATAACGATGAAGGCAACTCACGTCTGGTTATCATAAATGACGGCAGCAAAGACGATACCTATGACAAACTGTTATCACTCGCAGAGTCCAGACCGTATCTCATACCACTCACCAAGCCCAACGGAGGACATGGTCCCACGCTGATTTACGGCTACCGCTATGCAATAGAGCAGGGAGCGGATTATATTTTTCAGACGGACTCCGATGGGCAGACTGTTCCCTCGGAATTTGAAGGCTTTTGGGAGAAAAGAAAAAAGTATGATGCCGTCATAGGAAAACGGCCGGTACGCGGAGATGGGCGGGACCGGGCATTCGTTGAAAAAACATTATGTTTTATCCTGCGCATGATCTTCCGTGTTGCGCTGCCGGATGCCAATGCACCCTATCGTCTCATGAAACGTGAACTCCTGGCTAAATATGTCGGAAGGTTTGACGATGATTATAATCTTCCGAACGTCATGCTCACCACCTTCTTTGCCTGCTACCATGAAAAAATCGTTTTCATGCCAATCACATTTAGACCGCGCCAGCACGGCACAAATTCCATCAACATAAAGAACATTGTAAAAATAGGCTGGCACTCTCTGGGCGCCTTCAACCGATTCCGGAAAGAAATCGACAGAGACAGAAAAAACAGGTGAATTTGGTGGCAGGATTTTTGCTGTGTGCCATATTTTGCGCGCGAAATGGATGATCTGATATTGGCTGATTATGAGAGAGTAGGTGATCTTGATCTGTATAAGAGGATAGAATGATAGACGTGGAAGTGGGGGCTTCCCCCACTGAAAAAGGCTGCCGCATAAAATGCGGCAGCCCTTATTCGTTTTGCTATTTAAGCATGCTCTGATTACAGATTAGCTTTCATGAAAGCTTCGATCTCAGCAGCAGCCTTGTCTTCGTCAGCACCTTCGATCTGGAAAGTAACCTCATGGCCCTTCTTTACACCAAGGCTCATGACTGCAAGGATCTTAGCAGCATTGGCTGACTTGCCATCCTTGATGATAGTGATCTTGCTTGCATAGGACTTGCACTGCTTTACAAGTTCGCCTGCCGGACGAGCATGGATG
>OMSP01000253.1 GCA_900313775.1 uncultured Eubacteriales bacterium | reverse complement strand
CAAGGACGACTCTTTTGGAGAACTCGGTGTCATTGCCGATGCGCCGGTCACCCCGGAAAAGGTTGTCCAGGAGCTTCGCGACATCGTCGATGATCAGATCCTGCTCCTCGTGGCATATTCTCAGGTATTCGCCGCGAAGTCCCTGTGTATGACGGTCCACCATCATCGGCACAGCAAGATAGTTAGCCATCCAGCGATACCGGAACATGGCTTTCACATTGCGCGGCTTCATGACGAATTTGCCGAGGGTCATCATGATCTTCAGCCAGCGGGAGTAATCGTACATGGTATCGGCAAAGCCGCGCCATTCGCGGCGCCTTCTGACTTTGCTGCCTTCTTTATAAAAATCACCGAATCTGTCGGCGCCGACCTGCTTAGCCATTTGCGCCTCCTTTCTGGCTCTGGATCTTCTTGATTTCAATGCTTTCGACAAAGGCCTGTACGCGCGTCCTCATCTGCCCGGCGGAGGTGCCGATCGCGTACGGACGGTCGACCGCGAGGACCGGATATCCGTATTCCTCACGGAGAATGTGGGAGCCGACCATTTTCTCATATGCCCAGGGATCACAGAACTTCATCTGCTCATACATGATGCCGTCCGCCCGGTATTCTTCCGCGAGCCTGGCGACATAAATGCGGCGCTCGTCCATCTTGGAGGAATCCATATAGCGCGGACACTGACCGCGGTACATGTACCGGCGGCAGATCTGCGTGAGCGCATCCTCCTTTTCGGTGAGAATGATGGGATCACGTCCCGGCAGAGAGCCGCAGCAGAAACGGTCGGCGCAGACATAGGCACCGCATTCTTCAACAAGTTTGATAAAGTCGATGTCATCGATCTCGGAACCGGCCATCAGCACGCGCACCCGGAAGGGTGATTTTTCGTCTGGCTCCCTCGTCTGAAGCTGCTCGAGGGTCTCTTCCAGCAGCGGGATCAGCAGATCCTTCGGGGCAACGTAGGTCGCCAGCGTGATCAGGTGGAATTCATAGCCGGTGATGCGCGGGTTTTCTTCCTTGCGGAAATCACCGATCGCACGGATGAGTTCGCACACGCGGTTATGCTGCGCGACGGCGGCGCGGATCGCTTCCTCGGAAGTATCGATCCCGTAGATCTCACGCAGCGGTTTCAGAATGTGGTTTTCGCACTGCACCCGGTAAAGCGCGAGACCGTTGTCGTCGGCCTTCATCGGAATCTCCATATATTCATAGAAGAATTTGTCTTTTTCCTTACCGAGTGCAGAAAGAAGTTCCATGTTCTCGACACAGCGGTTCATCATGGAGCAGCCGTCCGGCGTAATGATGGCGTCCGCAAAATTGAAGCCGCCCTCGATGGCGCGCTCGAGAAGAGCGCGGGTATATTCGCACAGAAAGCTGGTCAGATAGTAGGTTGCGATTTCAATGGAACCGGTGCGCGGTGCGCGCAGTCTCGCGGAAAAGGTCCCCGCGAGATTGAGCAGGGGTTCTGGGGTGTTTTCACAGGTATAAGCAAGACAGATCCTGCCTTTACCTTGTGCCTCCCGAATGAGTTCGTTGTTGGCCTCAAGCAAAAGATTCTCAAAAAAGGCCAGATGCTTTAAATCTTTCACGACATACTCTCTCTCTGGCTTGGGATAAGAAGCCTCCCGGCCTGGTGCGGGCAGCGCTGATGAATACGCTGCATTGACAGGAAAAGGCAGAACTGATATGGTTCAGTTTAGAGGATAGGACTGTGAAAGTCAAATGTCTGGTTCCGGAAAAATGCACAAAAAAACAGTTCATTTCTATTTGGAGAAAGATAAGGAGAAAATGATGATGTTTACCCAGATTTATTCTATTCAGACAGCACAGGAAGCCCTTGACTGTATTGAAGCAGGCGCGGACCGGATCGGCCTGCTGGTAGGCGTTCACGGAGGCAGTTTTCCCTGCGCCATCACACAGGAGAAGGCAAAGGAAATATTCGATGCGATCGGGGATAAAGCGGTGCGTGTGCTGATCTCAGTCGAGTATACGGCGGATGCGGTGCTTGCGCAGACAAAGGCACTGATGCCCGATGTTCTCCACCTGTGCGCGAATTTTGAGGGCAGCGCGGAGTTTGCT
>OMSP01000177.1 GCA_900313775.1 uncultured Eubacteriales bacterium | reverse complement strand
GTAACGGATCGCCTCAGTATACCCTTCAAAACCGAGCCCCGAAAAAGTCTTCTCGCAGGCCATACCAACATAAGATATCTTCCGGAAGTCTTCTCTCTCGCTAACCTTGCTCAGATGCACCTCGACTGCCGGCAGACCGACCGCTTTTAAGGCATCAAGGATAGCGACCGACGTATGTGTGTAAGCCGCCGGGTTGATCACGATACCGTCATAGGCTCCGAGCGCGTTCTGAATGATATCCACCAGTTCGCCTTCGTGATTGGACTGCACTATATCGCAATCCGCTCCCAGAGCCTTACAGGCCCTCTCACAGTGATCGCAGAGAGACGGGTAGTCCTCTTTTCCGTAGATATCAGGTTCACGGATGCCGAGCATATTCAGATTGGGGCCGTTGATGATCAATAGCTTCATAATCCTATCCTTCCATCTGTCCTGCCATCTTGAAGATAACATCGGTGACCTGTTCGTCACTGATCGTTTTACCGGTGTATATCTCTTCCGCCCTGGCAGCCTGATACACGAGCATCGACAGACCGTTTTCAGCTGTGATACCGCGCTCTCTGGCCTCGCTCCATATACTCGTCCTCATCGGATTGTAGATGAGATCAAAGACTGCCTCGGGTCTGTCGAATACATCCAGACTGATCACAGACCTGCCGTCTTCGGGATACATACCGACAGGCGTCGTCTGGACGACGAGATCAGCGTCGGCGTAAGCCCTGCTGTCGTCATAGGTGACCGGCCCGCGGCGCGAAACTGTCACGATCTCAGCCGCGCCGAGGTCGTGCAGAACAGCCCGCACAGCACGGGCCGCCCCGCCGTTTCCGAGTATGGCAGCCTTCTTTCCCTCCGGGTCATATCCGGCTGTGCCTGTCACAAGATATTTGAAACCGTCATAGTCTGTATTATATCCACGCCAGCCGTCGTGTTCTCTCACCATCGTGTTGACGGAGCCGACTTTGCGAGCGGTCTCGGACAGCACGTTGCAATACTGGATCACGGAGATCTTGTAAGGGATCGTCACATTCATTCCCGCAAGAGGCGTGTCGCGCAGGAAAGTCTTCAGCCTTTCCGGCTTCACCTCATAGCACTCATACTGGTGATTGCCGAATAAGGCGTGGATCTGCGGCGACAAACTATGGGACAATTTCTGACCGATCAGTCCGTATGCTTCCATATCAGTTCCACTCCCAGTCTTCTCTGGTATCCGCGCGAGAGTTCCATCATGACCGAATACAGCTTCTTCGCGTCATTCTTCCACTCTTCTCCCGCCAGGCGCTCTATCTCTTCTATCTTCACTTTTTCACGCTGCGGATCAAAGACCGCCTGTCCCTCCGCATGCTTGACCCTCGCGATCTCACCACTCACCTTCATCCGTTCGATAAACAAAGGCACGATCTGCTCGTCGATCTCATCGATCTGCTGCCGCAGTTCTTTCAGATTCATATTCTCACCTCATTTTGTCCTCAACGATCACATCCAAAAGCGCACAGGCACAGGCCGCCTCCACAACGGGCACAGCACGCGGTACGATACATGGATCATGTCGTCCCTGTATTGTAAGTCTGGCTGTCCCTTTCGCCTGCAGGTCGACACTCTCCTGTTCCTTAGCGATCGAGGGCGTCGGCTTCACTGCCACCCGGAACGATACGGGCATGCCGTCCGTGATCCCTCCGAGGATGCCTCCGCTGTGATTGCTGCGCGTGCGTACACACCCGTCCTCATCATAATAAAACGCATCGTTGTGTTCACTTCCGCGCATGGCTGCAGCCGCAAATCCTGAGCCGAATTCTATTCCTTTGACGGCCGGTATACCGAAGGCGATCCGGGCGATCTTATTCTCAATGCCGTCGAACATCGGATCTCCGATCCCGGCAGGCACACCCGTCGCTTCACAGGATATGATCCCGCCTACACTGTCGCCCTCTGCTGCAGCCGCTTCGATGGCCTCACTCATCCGCTCAGATTCTGTCTCGCCGCCGATCATATCCGCTTTGGCACGGACAGAAACACCGAGTGCAGCCAGGATCTGCAGAGCGATACCGCCGGCTATGCACAGCGGCGCCGTCATGCGTCCGGAAAACGCTCCTCCTCCTGACATATCGAGATCCTCTCCGTAGCGCAGACGGGCTGTGTAATCGGCGTGTCCGGGTCGCGGAACGCACCTGATGTCTTCATAGTCTTTGCGGCGCACATCTGTATTTCTGATAACGGCAATGATCTTGCCGGCGCTGATGCGTCCGTCCTCAGTCACTCCCTCTTTGAAAATGACTTCATCAGCCTCGCTGCGCGAAGTCGCATGCGGTCCCTGACCGGGTGCACGCCTTGCCATGAAGGCCTGCAGTATCTCCTTGTCGATCTTGAACCCGACCGGAAGACCGCGGATCTCGACCCCGATCTCCTCCGCGTGCGATGCGCCGAAGACCGTCAGTTGATATTTATCACCAATGGTATTATGCATGGATCATCACCCGTTTTACAGTGTTTCAGAAATCTCTGCATTTTACTGTCTCTTCAAATGACTCACGTATGCTCCCTCCGAGAGCCTCATAATCTTCCCAGAACCGGGGATAGGACTTTGCCACAGTCTCCGCTCCGGTGATCGTGACCTCACCTTCACATACGGACGCCGCCACTGCCGCGCTCATCGCGATCCTGTGATCGCCGGCGGCATCTACACGGCCGCCGTTCAGACGACCGTTTGCACTGCCCCGCACCGTCAGGCTGTCCTCCGTGAGCTCGCAGGAGCCTCCCAGAGCCCTGATCATAGCTGCTGTGCTCTCCAGTCTGTCGCTCTCTTTATCACGCAGTCTGGCAGCGTTCACAAAGCTTGTCGGTCCTTCCGTTACTGCCGCGACCACTGCGAGCGCCGGCAGCAGATCAGGGACAGCATCTATGTCAATACGGGCATTACCCGCCTTTATACGATCGATCAGATCGCGGACATCGCTGTCGCCCTGTATCGATGATGCATTGAGACCGGTTATATTTATTTCAGATCCGATCGCATCGGCTGCCACCCAGAATGCCGCAGCCGACCAGTCTCCTTCTACGATGATTTCACCGGGCGACCGGTATCTTTCGACAGGTTCGATGAGATAACGGTCTCCTTCCTTCTGCACCGATACCCCGAAACGCTCCATCATCACAAGCGTCATATCTACATATGCCCCTGAGGACACAGGTCCGTCGATTATCAGCTCGCTAGGCTCATCCAGAAGAGGCAGCGCCATTAGCAGAGCCGAGACGAACTGCGAGGACACATTGCCCGGCAGCTCAAAAGTGCCGCCGGTCAGCCTTCCGATAACTTCGATGGAAATACCCGTCTGATCAACGGACATGCCGTGACGTGAGAGTTCACTGGTCAGACCGTATATCGGCCGGTTCATAAGCCGCCCGTGCGTGCGGATCTCTATGATACCGTTCAGCGCGCCGATCATCGGCAGGATAAAGCGCAGCGTCGTGCCGCTCTCTCCGCAATCCAGACGCTGAAGTGTTCTCTCAGCAGATCCGAAACTGACCGGATCGATCAGGATCGATCCATCTTCTCTGTTTACATGAGCTCCCATCGCCCCGACTGCTCTCAGAGTCGCCTCGATATCCTCTGAAATATTGTTGCAGAAGATCCTGGTCGGTCTGTCAGATACAGCTGCGAGGAACAGTGCCCGGTGCGCCTGTGATTTCGATGCGACAGCCTCTACAGTTCCGCATAGTTTTTTTGGTTCGATC
Source organism: uncultured Eubacteriales bacterium (assembly GCA_900313775.1). GTDB lineage: Bacteria > Bacillota > Clostridia > Lachnospirales > Lachnospiraceae > RUG842. Next base: position 6,582 of record OMSP01000177.1, on the reverse strand, counting down.
GTTGTGATCATTCGCCGCACCCCGCTTTCAACCAAACTCCGGCTTCTTCGAGAGACGCAGGCATGATCACGCAGTCTCCGATGTCCTTCGGAACGATCAGGCTGATCTGCGAACCCCTGCGCTTTTTATCCTTCATGACATAGGGCAGCAGTTCCGAGGCTTGCTTGTCCACTGAAACCGGCAGACCAAATATCTTCAGGCATTCCAGCACACGATCCCGGCATGATTCACCGGTAATACCGAACCGGCTGCCTGCACGTACGATCATAGCCATACCGACGGCAACAGCCTGCCCGTGTGACAACTCGTAATCACTCTCTGCCTCAACAGCATGTCCGAAGGTATGACCGAGATTGAGAGTCTGCCTCACCCCGTTGTCTCTCTCATCTTCAGCGACAACATCAGCTTTGATCCGGACGCATTCTTCGATCACGGAAATGCGGTCAAATCCTCTCCCGTTTTTTGTCAGATGCATAAACAGTTCGGGACTCGATAAGATCCCGTATTTGATGACTTCAGCACAGCCGTCACGGAAAACATCCTCAGGCAGCGTATCCAGAGTCTTTACATCACAGAGCACTGCACGCGGCTGATAAAAAGCTCCGACCAGGTTTTTCCCCTCCGGCAGATCGATCGCGGTCTTGCCGCCTACCGAAGAATCCACCATGGCGAGCAGCGAAGTCGGCACCTGCACACAGGCGATCCCGCGCAGATAGGTCGCCGCCGCAAAACCGGCCAGATCGCCTGCCACTCCTCCGCCGAGCGCAATTACCGCATCGCTTCTGGTGATCTTCTCCTGTGCCAGAAAACTCAGGACCTCCTCGTAGACCGCGAAATTCTTGCTCTGCTCCCCGGCAGGCAACTCAAAGCTCACTGCACGCAGTCCCGCCGCATTCAGACTATCAAGGGCAGTCTGCAGATAATACCCGGATACATTGGTATCTGTCACAACTGCTGCGGACTCCGCCTTCGGGATCTCCCGCCTGATGACTTCTCCCAGGTCTTTCAATATCCCCGATCCTATCATCACCTCATATGGAGTTGTCGTGTCGATCCGGATCGTACTCATCTGCCGTCGATCTCCCTCTTCCTTCTGCAGCCTTCCTTTAACAGTTTGACGAGCCGGTTCCGGTCACCGGCATCGATCGCCTCTTTATACTCAGTGAGCCTGTCGATCAAACTCTCTATCTCAAAACTTAAGTTCTCGGCATTGGCCAGGAACAATTCGGACCACATATCGGCCTTTAGCCAGGCGATGCGTGTCAGATCCTGATAGCTGCCGGCCGAAAAACCTGCGTGTTTCTCCGCAGTCGGGCTTTTGATATAAGCGTTGGAGACAACATGAGCGAGCTGCGATGTGAAAGCGATCAGCCTGTCATGTTCCTCAGGCGTCGTAAACGAGAAACTCCCGAATCCTGCCGGCTGCAATAGTTCTTTGACATATGTCAGCGTCTCCGGCTTCTCACCGGGCTTGGCCACTATGACCATCGGCTGGTCGTCGAAGAGTTCTTCGTTCGCGTATTTATACCCCGAGTTGTGGGTGCCGGCCATAGGATGTCCGCCTATATAGGTGAAACCGTACTTCTCAGCCAGTTCAAACCCAAGCCTACAGATCTCACGCTTGACGCCCAGGCAGTCGACGACGATCGTTTGGCTGTCAAACAACGGTGCTTTCTCCTCCAAAAACTGAGCTGCCGCCTGCGGATAGACCGTGACCAGCAGCAAATCACAGTTGATGACATTGTCGTCATCTAACAGTCCGTCTATATCGCCATTCATCTTGGCAAAGTCCAGGATAGTCTGGTCAATATCATAGGCCAGCACGCGGCATTCCTCATGGCGCTTAAAAGCCTTGGCCATCGATCCTCCGATCAATCCGAGCCCTATGATTCCCACGATCATGAGACCACCTCCCTTATCGTCCTCATCTTATCCGCCAGAGCTGAGAACTGATCAGGTGTCAGTGACTGGGCGCCGTCACAGAGCGCGTGGATAGGATCGTTATGCACTTCGATCATCACGCCGTCCGCACCCGCGGCTACAGCCGCAAGCGCCATTGGCGGCACCAATGAAGACTTGCCTGTCGCATGCGAAGGATCGATGATGACGGGCAGATGCGTCTTTTCCCTCAGTACCGGAATGATCGACAGATCTAATGTGTTGCGTGTAGCTGTCTCAAAAGTACGGATGCCGCGTTCGCATAGGATGACCTTTTCATTGCCTCCGGCCATGATGTATTCGGCGCTCATCAAAAGCTCCTCTATCGTATTGGCCAGACCGCGCTTTAAGAGCACAGGTTTGTCGACATGACCAAGCTCCTTCAAAAGCTCATAATTCTGCATATTTCTTGCACCGACCTGGATACAGTCAACATCATCAAAAAGATCCAGATGATAAATGTCCATCAGTTCCGTCACGATCGGCAGTCCCGTCTCCTTCTTCGCCAGCGACAGGAGCTTCAGTCCTTCGTCCTTGAGACCCTGAAAGCTGTAGGGCGATGTACGCGGTTTAAAAGCCCCGCCGCGCAGGATATGTGCGCCGGAAGCCTTTATCGACTTGGCGACTCCTACAACCTGCTCCTCGGTCTCAACAGAGCAGGGACCCGCAATGAAGGTCAGACCCTCACCGACCATGACACCACCTACATCTACCACGGAGTCAGCCGGATGAAACTGTCTTGAAGCTGTCTTGTACGGCTCGCTGACACGTCTGACCACCTCAACTATATCAAGACTCTCGATCAGATCAGCATCCACAGCGCTCGTATCGCCGATCAGACCAAGAACCGTCTGCTTCTCTCCCCTTGAGACATGGACTCCGAGGTTCTGCGTTTTGAGCCAGCGGATCAGCTCTTCTTCTTTTTCCTGCGGTACATGTGTCTTTAATACACAGATCATTGTATCTTCCTTTCCTGCAGTCGTTAGTGCGACAGGCGCACATGACTCCGACTATATCTCATCATAGCATAAAAACAAGCTGCACAGCGGTGATTCTGTGCAGCTTATTTATTATTGCATTATCGTTCGGTCTATAGTATTTGCAGCAGCACGAATCACTATTATTGCATCATGAATAATAGTAATAGGAATATGCGTTTGCAAAAATAACAGATCGATTCATTAGTATTCTCCTCGGTTACTAATCTTACGCTTGCAGATGACGATTGTCAATACTGCGAGAACCGTGATCAGCGATTCGATCCACGAGCACCCGCAACCACTGTCTCCATCTGATTGGTTTATGCACACTGCAGATATCAGCAATCAAAAGATCGTCCCGCCGCCGAGGACAAAACCGTTCTCATCATAGAGCACCAGAGCCTGCCCCGGCGTTACGGCACGCTGCTCCTCCTCAAAGAAGCAGGTGATCTCATCTTTCCCCGTCCTGCTGGCTAGCGCCTTGGCGCCCGCGTGGTTGTACCGGATCTTCGCATTCACGACCCAGCGGTCAGGCAGATCGTCCACTGAAAGGAAAGATATATCATGAGCTTTGACGACATGACTCTTCTTGTCCTCACCAACCACCACTTCATTCGTCCCCGGCCGGATCTCGCGCACATAGACCGGTTCTCCCATTGCCAGGCCCAGACCCTTGCGCTGTCCGACTGTATAATGAGTGATCCCTCTGTGCTTGCCGAGGATCTCTCCGCTCTCCGTCACGAAGTTTCCGGGCTCGTCCGCTTCACCGGTAAAATCACTGATAAAACGCGCATAATCGCCGTCCGGCACAAAGCAGATATCCTGACTGTCCGGCTTGTGGGCGACCGGCAATCCGGCCTTTTCGGCGATCTCGCGGATCTCATCTTTCGTACAGTCACCGTCAGGCATCAGCGTATGGGCAAGCTGATCCTGGGTCAGGGAATAAAGTGCATAGGTCTGATCCTTGGTGCCGCGTTCAACGGTCCGCAGACCGTAGCGACCGGAGGGCATTTTCTCTATCCGCGCATAATGACCCGTCGCGATATAATCTGCACCCAGGGCAAGTGCCTTTTTAAGAAGCGCCTCCCATTTGACCATGCGGTTGCAGACGATACACGGATTGGGAGTACGCCCGGCGCGATAGCTGTCCACAAAATCACGGATCACACTCTCCTTAAATTCCCTGCGGAAGTTCATGATATAATGCGGAATGCCTATGACGGAAGCCACGCGCTTAGCATCCTCTACCGCGCTTAAGCCGCAGCAGCCGCCCTCGCGCTCCATTTCGCAGGGATCGGTCTGCGGCCATGTCTCCATCGTGACGCCGGTCACATCATACCCCTGCTCCTTCAGGAGCAAGGCGGCGACCGACGAATCGACACCGCCGGACATGCCGACGATCACTTTTTTCTTAACAGCAGACAAAGATCAATACTCCTCGTCTTCCTCCCCTTCACTGATATCGCTCTTGGGTTTGTCCAGCCCTTCGATCTTGATACCGTGCTTTTCGGCATAATCCCAAAGCGCCGCATGGATCGCTTCCTCGGCGAGCAGGGAGCAGTGCACCTTGATCGGCGGTAGTCCGTCCAGCGCCTCCATCACAGCTTTATTCGTCACTTCAAGAGCTTCCTGAATGGTCTTGCCTTTGACAAGCTCCGTAGCCATAGAACTGGTCGCGACAGCCGCGCCGCAGCCGAAGGTCTTGAATTTACAGTCCCGGATCACGCCGTTGTCATCGATATCAAGATACATGCGCATGATATCTCCGCACTTGGCATTGCCGACTGTGCCGACGCCGCTCGCGTTCTCGATCTCACCGACATTGCGCGGATTCTGGAAATGATCCATCACTTTCTCTGAATACATTTTATATCCTCCTTATAAATACCTTGGTTATAATTCCTATTTAGTCTGCTTCCTGACAAAATCTTCGTACAACGGAGACATAGCCCTCAACTGCGGGATGATCTCTCCGAGAGCGTCTGCCGTCGCATCTATCTCTTCCATTGTCGTCTGGTCAGACAGAGTCAGCCTGAGCGATCCGTGCGCGATCTCATGCGGCAGACCGATCGCCAGCAGGACATGCGACGGATCAAGAGATCCGGATGCGCATGCGGAACCGCTGGAGCCGCAGATCCCCTTCATATCCAACATGATCAGCATAGACTCGCCCTCAACGAACCGGAAACTGAAATTGGTATTGTTCGGCAGACGGTCATTGCGGTCGCCGTTTAAGCGGGTATAAGGAATCTCATCCATTACCCGGTCGATCAGATGGTCGCGCAATTTGATCTCGTAGTCGATCGTCTCCTGCAGTTTCTCATGTGCCATCTCGGCCGCTTTGGCCATGCCGACGATACCGGGCACGTTTTCAGTGCCGGCGCGGCGTTTTCTCTCCTGTGCTCCGCCGTGAACGAAGGACCCGATCTTCACTCCGGTACGTATATAGAGGAAACCGATACCCTTCGGTCCGTAGAATTTATGACCTGATGCCGACATCATGTCGATATTGTACTCATCGACATTGATCGGAATATGTGCGTAAGCCTGTACCGCGTCTGTGTGAAAATAGATGCCGTGCTCGTGGGCGATCTCACCTATCTCTTTGATGGGCTGGATCGTGCCGATCTCATTGTTGGCAAACATGACGGAGATCAGGATCGTGTCCTCGCGGATCGCCGCCTTCAATTCATCGAGTTTGACCTTGCCGTTCTCGTCAACTCCGATATAGGTGATCTCAAATCCCTGCTTTTCAAGATAATCACAGGTGTGAAGGATCGCATGATGTTCGATCGCACTGGTAATGATATGTCTTCCCTTGTCTTTGAGCAGCTCTGCTGTCGCCTTCAATGCCCAGTTGTCTGACTCGCTGCCGCCGGCTGTAAAGTAGATCTCCTTGCCCTTGGCGCCTATCGTCTTCGCGATGGTCTCTCGCGCCTGCGTGATCGCGTCTTTATTTTGTGAGGCAAATCCGTACAAACTCGAGGGGTTGCCGTATGACTCCGTAAAATACGGAAGCATTGCCTCCACGACCTCCGGTGCTGTCCTGGTCGTCGCCGCATTATCCATGTAGATCAACTTACTCATAATTCTCTCCTTTTTATTATAAATGTGAGTCACAGTCAGTTTGTTCTGTTTGTGCCTTCTATATATCTATGACTGGCATGCCCTGGCGGCACTTACCTGGGTCTCACCCTCCGGGATCTTAGCCACAAGTTCGGCCAATGAAATACTGTCCACCGCCTCGTTGATGCTGTCATTGACTTTCTGCCAGACATATTTGGCTACGCACACCTGAGAATTCTCACAGTCCGCTTCGGTTTCAGCTGAACACTCGACCGGACTCAGATTCCCCTCCAGCGCTCTAAGGATATCTCCCACTGAGATCTCCGCCGCGTCTCTGGCCAAAGTGTATCCGCCCGACGAACCACGGCTGCTTGTAACCAGCCCCGCCTTTTTAAGCTTGGTCATCAACTGCTCCAGATAGCGTTCGGAGAGCTCTTCGTTCCTCGCGATCACAGCCAGCGAAGTCGGCTGATCACTCTCATGTGATGCCAGGTCGATCATCGCTCTCAGACCATATCGCCCCTTTGTTGACATTTTCATAGAATCACCTGCTTTTTAATTCCTATCATTTCATTCCCTACTAATTTAGTGTATTATC
>OMSP01000152.1 GCA_900313775.1 uncultured Eubacteriales bacterium | reverse complement strand
TAGGTTCATCATTTGCTTTCCTTGGCGGATACGCTGCTATCGCACCGCTGATCGACGGAAAACCGAATACCGAGATGCTTCCATACGCTGCAGGCGGAGTCTTCTGCGCAGGTCTTCTCTATGTGGTGCTCGCGGCATTCATTAAATTCTACGGTTCTGAGAAAGTAATGCATTTCTTCCCACCTGTAGTAACAGGACCTATCATCATTGCGATCGGTCTTAATCTTGCTCCAAGCGCGATCAACAACTGCAAAGCCGACTGGCGTGTAGCCCTCGTAGCTATCGTGGTAACGATCATATTCAATATCTGGGGCAAGGGAATGCTGAAGATCATTCCGATCGTTCTCGGTGTTGTTTCCTCATATGTTGTAGCTGTCGCGCTCGGCGACGTCTCACTTGCTGATTTCGGATCCAAGGCTCTGGTAGCGCTTCCTCCGATCACGCTTATGAAATTCGACGCCAGCGCAATAATCACTATCATGCCTATAGCACTCGCAACAATGATGGAGCACATCGGCGACATCAATGCTATCGGAGCTACGACAGGACATAATTACATCAAGGATCCTGGACTCCACAGAACACTCCTCGGAGACGGACTTGCAACAGCTCTTGCTTCTGCTTTCGGCGGCCCTGCAAACACGACATATGGAGAGAACACCGGCGTACTTGCACTGACAAAGATCTACGATCCTAAAGTCATCGAGATAGCTGCATGCTTCGCTATCCTGCTGTCATTCGTACCTAAAGTAGGATATCTGATCGAATCTGTTCCTGCTGCTACTATCGGCGGTATCTCACTCATCCTCTACGGAATGATCTCTGCTGTAGGTATCAGGAACATGGTCGAGAACCACGTTGATTTCTCCAGATCAAGGAACACTATCATAGCAGCACTCATCCTGGTGCTTGCACTAGGACTCGGAGATGGTCTCACATTTACAATAGCGGGAGCTAACATTACTCTTTCCGCACTTGCTACAGCTTCCATCGTAGGTATCCTTGCTAACGCTATCCTCCCTGGAAATGAATATGTATTCAAGGAAGATACAGAGGAAGAGAAAGATAAGTTCCAGACTTACGAAGTTTAATGATCACAGCTGATCATCACATCAGATAATTATATGGTTCTTCAGCGGCGGCCGCGTAAGCGGGCGCCCGCTTTTAGAGCAAAGAGGTTTTGATATGCACGATACACAGAAAGCCGTCGTCACGGTAGTCGGAAATGACCACACAGGAATAATCGCCAAGGTCACAGGTGTATGTTTTGACTGTAACGCCAACGTCACCGACCTGTCGCAGTCGGTCCTTGACGGGATCTTCTGCATGGCGCTTATCATCGACATCACAGAATCCAACAGCGCGATAGACGAGATCGAGAAGAAAATACAGAATGCAGTGCCTGGAATGACAGTGCACGTGATGCATGAGAAGATCTTCGACTCGATGCACAGGATCTAGGCGGAGGCATAATATGGTTAATCTTGAAGACATAATGGAGACCGTCAATATGATCCAGGAGGAGAACCTGGACATCAGAACGATCACCATGGGCATCTCCCTGATCGACTGTGCGGATTCTGATATTGAAGCATCATGCCGCAAGGTATACGACAAGATATACTACAGGGCGAAGGATCTCGTAAAGACCGGCGAGGCGATCGAGCGCAAATACGGCATTCCGATCGTAAACAAGAGGATCGCGGTCACTCCGATCTCGATCCTTGCGGGCGTCTCCGGCGGAGACCCGGTCAAATATGCGAAGATACTTGATAAAGCCGCAAAAGACGTGGGAGTCAATTTTATCGGCGGCTATTCTGCTCTGGTTCAAAAGGGATTCAGCGCGGGCGACCGCGAGCTCATAGAATCTATACCTGAAGCACTTGCTGAGACTGAGCTCGTATGCTCATCAGTCAATATAGGTTCTACAAAGGCAGGCATCAACATGGATGCTGTCAGCCTTATGGGGGAAAAGATCTTAAGGACGGCCGAGCTGACTAAGGACAATGAATGCATCGGCTGCGCCAAGCTCGTGGTCTTCTGCAATGCTGTGGAAGACAATCCGTTCATGGCCGGGGCATTCCACGGCACGGGCGAGGCTGACACAGTGATCAGCGCAGGTGTCTCAGGTCCTGGAGTCGTAAGATCAGTGCTCCAGAAGATGCCTGATGACGCTCCTATGAACGTCATCGCTGAGGCGATCAAAAAGACTGCGTTCAAGATCACGCGTATGGGTCAGCTCGTAGGAGCCGAGGCTGCAAGGATGCTTAACGTGGACTTCGGCATAATCGACCTTTCACTTGCGCCGACTCCGGCGGTCGGTGATTCTGTAGCACAGATAATCGAAGAGATCGGTCTTGAGAAGTGCGGAGCTCCGGGCACTACGGCAGCGCTTGCCATGCTGAACGATGCTGTCAAGAAGGGCGGCGTCATGGCGTCGTCGAGCGTCGGCGGCCTTTCAGGAGCGTTCATTCCTGTCACGGAAGACGCCGGTATGGTCGACGCCGTAAAGACCGGACATCTGTCGCTTGAAAAGCTCGAGGCAATGACAGCTGTCTGCTCAGTAGGCCTCGATATGGTAGTAGTCCCGGGCGACACCAGCGCCGAGACGATATCAGGCATAATCGCAGATGAAGCCGCGATCGGCATGGTCAACTCCAAGACCACGGCGGTCAGGATCATACCTGCAGTCGGAAAGAAAGCAGGCGAAGAGCTCGACTTCGGCGGTCTGCTCGGAAGCGGCCCGGTCATGGAAGTCCGTAAAGGGTCCTCGCTCAAGATGATAAGAAGAGGCGGCAGGATACCTGCTCCGCTCCAGAGCCTGAAGAACTGATACATCAGCAATTACCAACGGGGGTATTCATATATTATAAAACGCGGCGCTTCGTGCACCGCGTTTTTTCGTACCTCTATCTATTGCAGCAGGATCATGGCGGATATTCACCATGGCCTCACCTTTCTCTCACCTTGTCATCTCCGCGTCATACCATGTTGCCTGGAACGACCCATGAGTCATAATCTTCTTCGCTGACCAGCCCTGACTCCAGCGCCGCTTCCTTAAGCGTCAAGCCCTCCTCGAAAGCTTTTTTCGCGATAGCGGCGGCATTCTCGTATCCGATGTGCGGCGACAAAGCCGTAACGAGCATGAGCGAGCTGTCCAGATTGTCTTTGATCACATCCTCAGCC
>OMSP01000119.1 GCA_900313775.1 uncultured Eubacteriales bacterium | reverse complement strand
GTCGTCATCTTCCATCACCTCCGCATCTTCCGGCTCTTCGACATACTCCCACTGCATGTTCCTCTTAGCCTTCATCTCCCGGCCAATAAGGGTCCCTGTCCACCCCTCGACCGTCCAGGACTGGCTCCGCCAGTAAATGACCGCCGCCACGATCAGGGATACGATCGTATAGATCGTGTTGTCCTCGATCGGGACTGCGATGCCGAATACTATTTCGATCGTTAACACGATAAATATGCTATCAATGTTTTATCCTTACACCTGTTAATTGGAGACAATCGTCTGCTAGTTATTTAATAAGAACTCTAGTTGGAAGCTTTTTATCAATTTGCTTTTCTACTTTTTATTATGCTTATCGACTGTATATTCTGCCAACATTCCTATCAACTCAACCTCCCCAAAAAAACAATTCTGTCCACTCCACTACCCCCCCCAAAGCGGTTCTATCAACACTCTGTCCTCGTACACGGTGACATATCCGTACGCGTTTGCGGGGGAACATATCTAAATAAAGAAATCCCGGGCAGAAACCCGGGAATGTGTTGATTTCAACAGTCTTACGACCTTATTCACTTATTTCTTGACATCAATACTACGCACTCCACATGTTTTGTCATCGGGAAGTTGTCATATGCCTTGATCGATCTGATCTCATATCCGTTGGTGCGGAAGCTGTCCAGATTGATGCAGAGGGTCTTCGGATTGCATGATACATATACGATCTCATCTATCCCGTATCTGCATAGCATGGCTACGGCTTTGTCATGTATGCCTACACGCGGTGGATCTACAACGATCACATCCGGCCTGACAGGTATCTCTTCAAGCTTTTCTCTGACATCCCCGCAGATGTAATGACAGTTGGTTATTCCGTTGAGTTCTGTGTTTGATCTGGCGGCGGTTATTGAGTCCTCGACGATATCGATGCCATAGACATCCTTTGCAGCTCCTGCCATCAGCTGTGAGATAGTTCCTGTTCCGCAGTAGAGATCGTAGACTGTTTTGCCCGAAACATCCGGGACTACTTTAAGGACATCGCTGTACAGCCGTTCGACAGCATCGATATTGGTCTGGAAGAAAGCAAAAGCTTTGACTTTGAACTTCAGTCCCAGTATCTCCTCATTGTAATAATCACGGCCCCAGAGTATCCTGTGGCTCTCATCTATAACAGCATCCGCAACACTGTCGTTGAAAGTGCGCATGATGCCGACGATCTTCATGCCTTCTTCACCGTTAAGGCGCTCATCTGCAGTCCTGAGATCAAGAGCCAGAAGCATCTCTCTGAAAGCTTCTTCATCAAACCCGGGTTCACTCGAAGTAACGATGTTGACCAGTATCTCACCTGTTCTCACACCGCATCTGACGACAAGATTTCTCAGAAGACCCAGGTGTGTCTTGCGGTGATAAGGCACATACCCTCTGGAACGGCAGAATCCGAGCACAGAGCGAAGGATCATGTTGAACGGAGCAGGAACCAGCTGGCATTCATCCGTCGTTATAATCGACATAAAACGCCCTTTAAAATGCATTCCCAGTTCCAGTTCTCCACCTTTTTCAAGGTCGCCGAAGGTGTACTCCATCTTGTTTCTGTATGCTCCCGTACAGATCGCCGGTTCCATGCCGAGATAAAGCGACTCATCTATTTTGTGCTTCTCAAGCAGACGCCGGACGGATTTATCCTTGGCAGCATACTGTTCAGCATAAGGGACGCCCTGATAAATACACCCGCCGCAATGCTCAGATGCCGGACAGAGCTTGTCTGTATTAATGATTCTCGTATCTTTTACTTCCATAATTCTCCTGACAGTTTCAATTCTTTCTTTTGCGCGTAAGCGCATACGCAGAGGCAGCGCCCATGCAGTGTCAAAAGCCTGCTTCATGATCATTCTATCGCCCCCGTCACATAAGTCCACAGGGTCTGCATGCTTTTTGATCCATGGGAAGAGGCCTGTTCGTTCACAGAAATAAAAAGCGAGCGCGTGAGTATATATCTCGCGCGCGATCTGCTCTTCGGTCATGTCGTCCAGAAGCTTTTCCGCCAGTATCCTGCGCGCTTCCGCAAGACAGCTTTCCTTGTTCAGAAACTCTTTGCGTATATGTATCTGAAGTGTCTTTTTCTTTATCATCTGTAGTATTTTGAATAAAACTCTTCTTTATACTC
>OMSP01000151.1 GCA_900313775.1 uncultured Eubacteriales bacterium | reverse complement strand
TATAAAGTCCGAGACATCATCCAGCGCCGTCAGATTGGTCAGGTGGATCAGATAGAGGATCGATCGTATCTCGCTGATAGAAAATCCGTAGTCCTTGAGCTGGACGATGATATTCATATCTGTTTCGCAGCGCTCGTCGAAGCGATACTGCTTGTTGCGGACTTTGGGAAACAGCAGCCCGGAGTTGATATAATAGCGGACCGTACTGATCTCCGCATTATATTTCCTGGCAAACTCACTGATCTTCATCGACCTACCTCCTGATAAGCACACTTTACATAATATCAGTATTTATGTCAATTATTCTGAAAACATAAAGCGCGCTTTACAATAAAGGACCGTAAATAAGGGAATTAAGCCAAACTGAAGACTGCTGAAAAATTCTTTAAAAAAATTAAAAAAAAATAAACACAAGTGACATTTTTAGTGTATAATGCTAATTAGAAACCACACGTCAACTTTTGCAAAAGGAAAAATGGAGGTGGAAAGAAGTATGTTTGGTTTATTAGCAGCTAAGCCGCTCGTCGAGCATGCTACCTTCCTGCTGATCATCATGATCCTCTATCTGTGCCTGATGCTTCTCCTGGGTTATGTCGCAGGACGCAAGACAACAGATAATTCAGATGACTACATGGCAGCAGAAGGAAAGATGCCGATGTGGCTGGTCACAGCAACAATCCTGGCAACCTTTATCTGCGGCGCGACCATCATGGGTGGCGGCGGTATCGCTTACAGCGATGGTTTCCCGGCAACGATTGCCGACCCGTTCGCAGCCTGCCTGTGCCTGATCGCTGGTGGTTTTATCTTCCAGGGTCAGATCCGTCGCACCGGTGCCGTATCTCCGGCAGCCGTTTATCAGAACCGCTACGGCGTTCTCGGCGGCGCTATCGCCGGTGTCTGCACGATCATGCCGATGCTTTTCTTCGCGGGTGCTCAGATCGCTGCAACCGGTAAGCTGTTCCAGATCGTTCTCGGTTGGGACTTCAAGACAGTTGCTATCCTTTCCGGTATCTTCGTTATCGTTTATACCGCGTTCGGTGGCATCACAGCCGTTGTATGGACTGACTTCGTACAGGTCGGTATCCTGATCATCGGTGTTATCGTTATCTTCCCGGCAGCTCTTGCCCATGTCAATGACCTGGGCGGACAGGCAGCCGCGAAGGACCTGCTCGGTCACGACTGGTTCTCACTCGGATACGGCGCAGCCGTCAGAACAGACAACCTGGATACGAATGTCCCCGGTTTCGAGGCAATCATTTCCTATCTTGGTCTGTGGATCGGATGCTCCGCCGGTGCTATGCCCGGTAGTGACATCATGCAGAGAGCTCTCGTTGCGAAGAGCCCGGGCGTTGCCAAGGCATCTGCAGTTCTTGCCGGTGTCCTGATGACTATCATCGGATTCTTCGTCGTCTACTCAGGCGCATGGGCACGTTTCTTTGTAGAGAGCGGCCACAATATGTTCACGGCAGCTGAGATGGAAAGACTGGCGGAAGACAGCGAGCTCGTTATGCCGTTGATCTCCACCCACCTGCTTCCGACATGGTTCACAGCTATCTTCTATGTCGGCCTGTTAGGTGCTATCATGTCCTCTGCTGATACAGCTCTGTTCGCTCCGGCGACCATCATCGCGAATGATATCATTCGTCCGCTCGCTCACAGATCAGGCAAGATCATTGAGGACAAGAAGATGATCACCATCGTTCGTGTGTGTGTTATCGCTCTTGGTGTCATCGCCACGCTGTTCGGTACATTTACGCAGTCCGTTTACACGCTCGAAGTTATCGGATTTACAGTACAGATCGTTCTGTTCTTCCCGCTGCTTCTTGCTCTGTATTGGAAGAAGTCGAACCGTACCGGCGCTATCGTTGCCATGATCGGTGGTATCCTGTGGTGCGTAGTCATGATGGTTGCGCAGGGCACAGTCGATCCGGCTCCGTACTATGCACTGGCTCTTGGGCCGATGGCTCTTACACTGATCCTCCAGGTCGTTGTCTCTCTGGCAACAGCCAAGAAGGATCCGCCGGTGCCGCTGATGGCACGCGATGGTTCCGTCCTCAAATGGCCGGAGCTTGGCGAGAACAAGTTCTATGTCGAGTAATCTCTTGACTGCGAACTGATACGTCTACGGACGTGTGGGTATAAAGCGTCACAGACTGACTTGTAAAAGCGGCCTGTGGCGCTTTTTTTCGTTCCGTATTACATTGGAATAGCAATCCGTAGCGGTGGACAATACCCGTATTGATATGGTAAAATTTATGCTGTCAAGAAACTGTCAAACTGTGTCTTGACGGCTTCAGATAATTGGTAAATAGGGGTTTGCCGTCTCTGAAGCCAAACAATTATTAACAAGCATACAGACGTGGTTGACGAGCCTTCCTGTAAGCGTTCTTTGTGAACGGTTGCAGGAAGGTTTTCTTTATTGAAACAAAAATGTGTGCTTAATATATGGAAAGGAGAACCTCGTAAATTGGAAGCGAAAATGAGATTTGCAAGAAAAACGCTGCACATCAACGGCGCGGACAGGACATTCATCTACAATCCTGACAAGGATTCACTCGCTGATGTTCTGCGTCGTCTCGGTCTGACCGGTGCCAAGATCGGCTGCAACAAGGGCCTTTGCGGTGCCTGTACAGTTATTCTGAACGGTGAGCCCGTCCGATCCTGCGTCAAGAAGATGAAAAAGGTCGATGATTATGCGGAAGTCCTGACGGTCGAAGGTATCGGCAATCCGCTGAACCCGCATCCGATCCAGTGGGCCTTTGCCAACTATGGTGCTATTCAGTGCGGATTCTGTACACCCGGTTTTGTGGTGTCTGCCTACGCACTGCTTCAGCAGAATCCTGATCCGACCAGAGAAGAGGTCCGCGATTGGTTCCAGAAGCACCACAACGTCTGCCGCTGTACCGGTTACAAGCAGATAACAGACGCAGTGATGGCTGCCGCCAAGATATGCCGCGGCGATGCGACTATCGAAGAGATGAAGCGCTACGATGAGAACGACAAGGATCTCTACGGCAAACCGGTCGTGCGTCCGTACGCGATCGCCAAAGCCTGCGGTGTTGTGGATTACGGTGATGACGTTGAACTGAAGATGCCGGCTGAGACCCTGCATGTGGCGCTCGTTCAGCCGAAGATCACACATCACGCGAAGATCAAGAAGATCGATTTCTCCGAGGCAGAAGACGTACCGGGCCTTGTGAAGTTTGTTACCTATAAGGATTGTAAGGGAACGAACCGTCTGGATCCGTTCATCCCGCACGCCCGTTGCACCTGCCAGGAGGCGACCAATGTCATCCTGTGTGAGGACAGGATCATGTATTACGGCGATGTCGTGGCGTTGGCTGTAGCCGACACCAAGGAGCACGCCCGTGAGGCAGCTGCCAAGGTCAAAGTTGAGATCGAAGAACTTCCGGCTTATCTGGACTTCCCGTCAGCTGCGGCCAAAGATGCGATGCGTATCATCGAAGACACAGACAATGTCTACTGCCTGCAGCCGGTACACAAGGGAGATTCCTGGAATGTGCCGAAGATGATCGACGAGGCTGAGTACAGTGTCGAAGGCAGTTTCTACTCCTCCCGTGAGCCTCATCTGTCGATCGAGGGCGATACGATCCAGACTTACTACGATGAAGACGATACCATCTGCGTACAGTGCAAGAGCCAGGGTCTCTACGGCAATATGTACAATGTTTCAGTTGTTACCGGCCAGCCGCTGGAGAAACTGCGCATGATCATGAACCCGACAGGAGCGTCCTTCGGATGGTCCATGTGGCCCGGCGATTATGCGCTTTGTGTTATGGCGACGATGGCGACAGGAATGCCCTGTGCCCTGTCTATGACATGGGAAGAGCATCAGGCATACAGCGGTAAGCGCTGCCCGGCACATACCAACGCCCGTCTGGCAGCAGACAAGGACGGCAAGTTTATCGCGACAGAGTTCGAGTGCGGACTGGATCACGGCCGCATCTGGGATCTCGGCGATGATCTTACGACACGTCCGGCGCGTTTCATGATGTTCCCGTATTATGTACCGAACGCATTGGGTCTGTGCAAAGTCGCGAACACGAACCACAGCTTCGGTATCGCATACCGCGGATACGGTTCACCGCAGATCTACACCGCCGGAGAGGCGCTGGTCGATATGATGGCCGAGAAGATCGGTATGGATCCGTTTGAGATCCGCTGGCGCAATATTGCCCGCGAGGGACAGACCAATATCAACAGCTGTGAGTACAAGCACTATCCGATGGAAGAGATGATGAAGGTCATGAAGCCCATCTACGACAAGGCTGTTGAGGATGCGAAAAAGTATGACACACCTGAGAAGCGCCGCGGCGTCGGCCTTGCATGGGGCGGATACAATGTCACTGAGGGACCGTTCGATGCCTGCGAAGTTAAGGTCGGCTTCAATCCGGATGGCACCTTTACCAAGTACGACACCTGGCAGGAGCTGGGACAGGGCGGTGATATCGGCTCTCTGACTGTTACCTACGAAGCTCTCAAACCATACGGTGTAACCTGGGATCAGGTCAAGCTTGTACAGAACGATACCGGTCAGGCTCCTGACCACGGTTTCTCCGCTTCCTCCCGTTCGCATTTCATGAACGGTCAGGCGACCAAGAAGGCTGTCGACGCTCTGTTTGCGGCAAGACGCAAGGATGACGGTACTTACAGGACTTATGACGAGATGGTGGCAGAAGGTATCCCGACTGAGTACAACGGCACCTTCGCGACTGAGGAGTATGGCAACCTGTCCTATCTGGATCCGAATACCGGTGTCGGTGATCCGACTCCGTCCTATACCTACGGCCTGTTCTGCGCCGAGGTCGAAGTTGATACCAAGACAGGTAAAGCGACCTGCATCGGTTATCACAGCGTGGACGATGTCGGTAACATCGGAAACCTTGACGCAGTGAACGGTCAGGCGTACGGCGGATTGGCACATTCGATCTCCTTCGCTCTGACGGAAAACTATGACGATGTCAAGAAACACGCCAATATGATCGGTGCCGGCGTTGACCAGATCAAGGACATCCCGGATAACTTTACGCTGCACCACATGGATCATCCGAGAGAGGAAGGTCCGTGGGGCTCCTCCGGAGCATCTGAGGCGTTCCAGTCTTCGGGACACATGGCAGTCATCAATGCGATCAACAATGCTTGCGGCGTCCGCATCTATGAGCTCCCGGCTACGAAGGACAAGATCAAAGCCGGTCTTGAAAAGCTGGCAGCAGGCGAGAAGATCACGCCGCCTGAGAAGTATGATCTGGGTGATTTCATGGCAGAGCTTGAGTACTGCAGAGATAATCCGAAAGAGAATCTGTAATTGCTGAAAGGCGATGAGTAAGTAAGGGCTGTCGCGTTAGCGCGGCGGCCCTTTCTGAAATATGGGGAGTATGATAAAATAAGAAAAACAGGGGAAACAGCGAGGAGCAGATATGATTTATCTTGACTATGCGGCTACTTCCGGAAGGAAACCCGATCAAGTCTATACAGCGGTAGATCAAGCGATGCGCGAACGTTCCGGCAATCCCGGGCGTTCGGGTCATAAGCTGTCACTGGCAGCCGGAGAGAAGGTCGCCGAGGCTCGTTTTTTATGCAGCCGCTTATTGCATGCCGAGAGCAGCGAGACGATCGCATTCGGAGTCAACACTACCGAAGCGCTCAATCTCGGCATTCTCGGCATCGTGAAGCCGGGTGATCATGTGATCACATCATCTCTGGAACACAACTCTGTGGCGCGTCCCCTTGAACACCTGAAAGATGAAGGAGCGGAGGTCACGAAGATCAACGCGGACCTTGAAAAGGGCGTGGATCCGGATGAAGTAGAGGCAGCTATCAAAGACAACACCCGCCTGGTCGTCATGACCCATATCTCCAATGTGACCGGCACGGTCAATGATGTGGCGGCGATCGGAGAGATCTGCCGCAGACACGGTGTGACTTTCCTTGTCGACGCAGCACAATCGGCCGGCGCGAGACCGATCGATGTGCAGGCGATGAAGATCGATATGCTGGCCTTTCCGGGTCATAAATGCCTGTTGGGACCACAGGGTACAGGCGGATTGTACATCAATCCGAATGTGGACCTCAAGCCCCTGATCACCGGCGGTACCGGCACGCAGTCTGAACTCCTGCATCAGCCGTTGTCAAGGCCCGAGCGTTATGAGAGCGGGACACTCAATGTTCCCGGTCTGGCAGGTCTTGCAGCAGGTGTTGATTTTATTATGAAGACAGGGATCGATGTCATTCAAGAAAAGGAACGGTCACTGATAAGCCGTTTGCTGGACGGCATCCTTCCGTATGACAATATCAAGATATACGGCTCGGTAAGTGCTGATGACCGGGCACCGGTCTTATCCCTGACGATCGCCGGCTATGAACCTCAGGATATCTCCATATATCTGGATCAGATATTTGATATCGGAGTGAGGAGCGGTCTGCACTGTGCACCCTATGCACACGAGGCGATCGGCACATTGAATACCGGCGGCACGGTCCGTATCAGTCCCGGGTATTTTACGACAGAGGAAGAGATAGACGCCTGTATCGAAGCGCTGGGGATCATTGCCCGCGGAGAGATATAAGACGGTTATCATACAGAATACATTATGACAAAGACAAATCAGCCCTCCCGCTACGGCCGTCAGGAGATCTTCTACGGCATCGGTACAGAGGGGCAGGAGAAAATAAGAAAAAGCAGAGTGGCTATTGTTGAAATGTCGGCTATCGGAACTGCTGTGGCTAACAATCTGGCTCGGGCCGGCGTTGGTTTTATACGTCTGATCGACGGCGATTATGTCGATATCTCAGAACTGCAGAGACAGAGCCTCTTCACGGAGGAGGACGCGCGGGAAGAGCGTGTAAAAGCGGTGGCCCTGAAAAAGTATCTGCAGAAAGTCAACAGTGAGGTCGAGATCGAAGAACGCATCACGGCACTCGACGGCAGCAACGCCGATTCTCTGTTTGAAGATGTGGATGTCGTTATCGACGCAACCGACAGTTTTGAGACACGGATGCTGATCAACGAGGCTTGCCATGCGTTGAAAAAACCGTGGATCTACGGCGGGGCGCTGGCGGCTTCCGGTATGGTCAAGGCATTTATACCGGGAGAAAACGAACCATGCTTCCGCTGTTTTATAGGTGACGAAGAGTATGTCCCGGGCGAGACACCGACGTGTGCGACAGAGGGAGTGCTCTGCTCCACGACTTCCATGATCGCTTCACTCCAGTGTGCGGAGGCACTCAAGATCCTGACAGGATCCAAGAGCATCAGAAAGGATCTGATCTCTTTTGATCTTTGGGATAACAGCTTTGACTCTTTTGTGATAGATAAAGACCCGGATTGTCCGGTGTGCAGAGGCGAATACAGCTATTACGGCAAGGCTGCCGGGGCACATACGGTCAGCATGTGCGGTAAGGACTCTATGCAGATCATTCCCAAGACAGAGGGGGAAGTCGATTTCGAGCGGTACGCAAAGATACTGGAGCATCAGGGAAAAGTCAAATATACGCAGTACACGCTTGATTTTGACGACGGAGACGTGCAGATCAAGCTGTTCAAGACCGGTCGCGCCATCATCAAGCATGTGACTGATGAAAAGCGGGCGCGTGCGGTTTATGCAGAGTATATCGGCCTGTAAGGAGGAGAGAACTATGAAAGTGCTGCATAACGGTGAGGAGACAGAGATTCCGGAGGGAATGACCGGCATCGAATTTCTGCGGCAATTCCAATACAGACGTTCTATGATCAAACTCAACGGAGAGCAAATGCAGACGATGACATTTTCCAAAGTCGTCCTGAAGGATGGCGATGATATTGTCGTGAAGCGTATTTCCGGAGGGGGTTGATCTGTTTAGATCGCATCAGGCCTCTTTAGCTGCCTGATCGTCAAAGACGCGGCGGATCGTACCGGGGTGATGAAGCTCGTAACCACCGAGCTTTTCGATCCTGGCTGCGAATTCGTCGCTTTTTAATATCTCCAATACCTTTTGAACGATATCCAGTTCATAGGCTTCGTCCGGGATCAGAAGATCATATTGTTCGGTACAGATCGGTACGAAATCAAGATCATACAGCCTGGCGGCTGACATCACGCCAAGGCCGGCGTCAGCTGTTCCGCCGGCGATCTGAGCAGCGACTGCCGTGTGCGTCATCTCCTCGTGGTCGTAGCCGTAGATCGACTCTGTATCGATCCCCTCTTTTTTCATCAGATAGTCGATCAGGATCCGTGTACCGCAGCCTCTCTGGCGGTTGACATAGCGCAGACCTTTTCCGGTGAGATCGCGGACCGAGCGGATATCTCTGGGATTGCCTTTCGGGAGCATCAGTCCCTGCACGCGATAGACACATTCAATGAGCTTTACATTACCCTTCGGAAAGCGTTTGCGGATGAAAGAGGTATTGTATGTACCGTTTTTTTCATCAAACAGATGTGTACCTGCGATGTGAGTCTCGCCGCGCTTTACAGCCATCAGGCCACCCATAGAACCGACGTGGGAGGACATCATATACAGATCCGGATATTTTGCGTGAAGCATATCAGCCAGTTCATCCAGGAGCATGTCGTGACTTCCGGTCACGACCAGTGTTCTGGACATCCTTTCAATCGGTTTAAGCAGGTCTACAGAGACTGTTTCACCTGCCTCATAACCGGTGCTTTCTTCGGGAACACGGACCAGACCATCAGCCTTCATCAGGGAGGTGACGACGCCGCTTCCGCGGTTGAGAGGAGAGGCAATCAGCTTGTCGCCCACTTCGCCTACCCGTACACGTACAAACTCCTCATATCGGGGACTTGATTTGATCGGCTTGGTCAATGTCACTTCGCAGATCCTTTTGTCCGGATGATCGATCCGATACCACTCGTTGATCAGAGGACGGACGATCTCTTCCAGGATGATCAGCCCTGAAACAGGATTGCCCGGGATGCCGATGACAGGAATACATCCATGATAACCAAGTAAGGTAGGTTTGCCCGGTTTGATTGCGAGACCGTGACAGAGGATGGAACCAAGTTCAGAGATGACGGAGACCGCATTGTTCTCGCGACCTGCAGATGAACCGGAACCGAGCAGCACCATATCGCATTCGCGCAGAGCCATTTTTACCGCTGCGCGGATCTCATCTTTTTCGTCTGGAACGATCGGATAGACGCGCGGTATAGTATGCCATTCCGTGAGCGTCGATGAGAACATCGATGAATTAGAGTCCGGAGCTGCGCCGATCGGAATATATCCGATGACCGGCCTGGTCAGTACAGAGACTTCGGTGATACCGCCGGATATCATGGCGCCCAGCGCCGCAGGAGCGATCTCCATGAAAGAGCCGAGGATCATCTCTCCTGCACAGATATCTTCGCCGATCTGACGGACATTCTGTTTGGGCGAGACAGAGGAAAATATCTGTATCGTCTCGGGAGATTCATAGGCTGTATCTTCGTTTCTGACCACTGCATTGCAGTTGTCCGGGATCGGATCTCCGGTATAAACAGGGACAAACTGCGGCTTACAGAGTGTGACCGGATGATCGTCCGACGCGTTATAGGTCAGGCCTGCCGCCAGCGCGATACCATCCATCGTACTGACCGGCCGGTACGGAGAACAGATCGTTGCATAGACCGCTTCGGAAGTGACGCGATAAGCAGCCTGATCAACGGGGACCGTCTCGATCCCGGGTGAGAAACCTTCGCTGATCAGCAGTTCACGGAATTTTCTGAGAGCCTCTTTTAGTGGCGCGTTTGTCGGATAATTAAACGTTGTCATTTCACCTGTTTTTCCGATTTTCAACTCTGATAAATATAACAGGGGCTGTCTTGTTCGTCAAGACAGCCCCGATGTTTACTCGTGTGAGTTTTGGGTTTTACGGCCTATCCAGTCCGATCTCCTCGGCGACATCATCCAGTCCGCCAAGTGCCGTGAGTGTGTCTTTGTACGGCCAGAAGTGCTCTTTGTCGCAGCCGAGAGCCTCGTAGAAACGCTCGCCCAGTTCATCGACCGGGATCGTTACGCCGTCCGTCGGACCACCTTTAAGCGGCGGCTCACCCATGTTGCGCGGGTTGGCTGTATAGTCTTTGCGCTCGATACCCTCACGTACGGAGAAGGCCAGACGCATCAGGAATGAACGCGGACCGTAGGTGGACAGGTCCACAGCGAGGCCTGTCACGGCCTCTACGTCTTCGACCGCCGTAAACTGGCCGCCGTAGATACCGCCAAACTGGCAGAAGCCGGCTGCGCTCTCCAACTCTGTATAGCTGGTCCACTCGACATCAGTGGCACCGGTATGCGGGCCGTCCTCGCCGAAGTTGTATTTGTCATCTTCAATGACATAGCCGGTCGTGCCCTTTACATGACGTCCCGGAACGGGATCCCATTTGTAGGCGCGCCCCAGACCGGGCATCAGGCGCGGGTCGTGCTGACCGGGCTCGATACCGGAGAAGGTGGTCATGAATTGTGCGCCGCGACCGCCAAAGGCTTCGCAGGCATACTTGGTACCATGCTGGAAGATCTCGCCGCAGCCCTCGCCGGAGCACATCTTCTTGACCAGCTCGATGGCGGCGTCGCCATCGCCCCAAGCCAGTTTGATGCCATCGGTGTCTTCCTCAGTCAGATCACCGTTCTCGAAGGCTTCGATTGCCCAGGCAACGGTGCCGCCGGCTGAGATCGTATCGATACCGGCGCGGTTCAGCAGATCATTTGCATAGATGTTGACGGCCGGATCCTTGACCAGGATATTGCTGGAGAAGGCTGCGATCGTCTCATACTGTGGGCGTGTCGTATCGCCGATCGGATAGGCGCCGTCCTCTACCTTGTACAGAGCACCGCATCCGAGCGGGCAGGCCGCACAGGCTTTGCTCTTGGTCTTGTACTTCTTGTCTGCCCACGGAGAACCGAGCTTTTCAGCCTCCTCGGGGGTGTAGTAATCAGCGCCGACTGCGCTCCAGTTGCGGGTGGAGGCATCGTTGCCGAGGATACAGCCGGGGGCTGCCTCACCGGAACCGGAATCTTTGAAGACCTGGATGTCGGCTTCCTTCAGAGCAGCCAGATAACCTTTCTTCATTTCATTGAGTTTGTCGATATCCGCGACCGGGATCTTCTTCGTTCCCTTGACCGCGACCATCTTGACACCCTTGGCGCCAAGCACCGCAGCAGAACCTCCGCGTCCCGCCGTATGGTGCATATCGTTCATCAGGGCCGCCATGTGGCTGCCGCGCTCGCCGGCCGGGCCGATACCCGCCGTGCGGACATTCTTCACGCCGAGTTCCGCCTCGACTTCGTCGCGAACGATGGCCTCTGCCTCGTAGTAATCCTTGCCCCAGACATGAGAGGCGTCACGGATCTCGCATTTATCATCAGTGATCAGCAGATAGACCGGCTTTTCTGATTTGCCCTTGATAAACAGAGCATCAAAACCGGCTTTTTTCAGCTCGGGGCCGAAGTATCCGCCTGAGTTAGCGTCGTTGAAGCCGTTTGTGACCGGTGATTTGCTGACTACGGTATAACGTCCGCCAAAGAGAGCATTGGTCCCGTTGAGCGGCGAAGCCAGAAAGCCAAAGACGCTTTCAGGTGCCAGCGCGTCGACGTGAGCCGGCATCATATCCCAGAGCATCCTCGCTCCGAGAGCCGGGCCGCCGACAAACAGCTCCAGATACTTCTCATCCCATTCATGCGTTTCGCAAGTGCCCGTTGTCATGTCGACTACCAGGTACTTGCCCATATATCCGCCTTTTACCATCATTAACCTCCTCCGTTGATCATAAAAATAACTACCGTTTCCCCGTCAGGAACGTTGAGATCTGCAAGCGCTTTGTCGAACGTCAAAGTCTCCTTCTCACAGTTCACGAAGAGCGGTCGTGTGATGCTGTCAAGATTGCGAATATTCAGCTTTTCTACGAGCGAACGAAAGGGGACCGGAACCGGTTCCTCAAAAGAATAAAGATTGTCGGACAGCCCGAGTCGTCGCTCTAAACCGCTTAAAAATTTAACTGTGATCATGGGGCTCCTAGTCTGCGTCGGGGTCCTGTCCCCGGCCAAATGCAGATGTTCCACATGCTACTCGCACAGTAAATTATACCGTATTGATATTTTTGAGTCAATGAATTATACAGGAAAGAAAAGGGCGCCGCCAACAGGCGGCACCCTTTTATGTCCGATTGAATCGAATGATTCCTGAGGATGCTTACGCGTTCTTCTCAACAGTTGTGATAGCTGCGTCGATAACCTCAAGAGCCTTGTCGATCGTCTCATAGCTCTGAATTGCCGGCGGCTCGATACGGATAACGCGGGCATTGTTCAGAGTACCGGCGACCATGACCTGGCGTGCGAAGCACTCTTTGGAGACTTCCCAGCCGAGCTCAGCGGTCTCAAACTCCATCGCGATCAGAAGACCGGCCTGGCGAAGCTCTGCCAGGATCGGATGACGCTTCTGCATCTCAACGAGAGACTTCATGTAGTAGTCACCCTTCTCCTGAGCCATCGTCGGGATGTCATTCTTCAGGATGTAGTTGATGGTTCCGAGTGTCGAAGAGCAAGCAAGAGCGTTGCCGCCGAATGTCGGAGAACCAAGGATAAACGGATTCTCAATCAGGCCGGAGTTCTCGAAGACTTCCTTGCGGGAAACGATACCTGTGATCGGGATGATACCACCGGAAGAAACCTTACCGAATGTCATGATATCCGGAGTGACATCTTCCTTCATGGAGCGCCACAGATAACCGGTACGTCCAAGACCTGTCTGGATCTCATCGAGGATGAGAAGGACGCCGTACTTCTTGGTGATCTCGCGGCAGTCTTTCAGATAGCCGTCATACGGGACGTGGCAGCCGGACTCGCCCTGAACCGGCTCGATGATGAAGGCTGTGACCTTCTCACCAACTGCCTGCAGGTTCTTGATAGCGTTCTCAAGCTGGTCAGCATCGCCAAACTTCACGTGGCGGACACACTCCATCAGGTTGCCGATATACGGTCCGCGGAAGCTCGGGTTGGCTGTCATGGAAACAGCACCGATGGACTTGCCGTGGAAGCCGCCGGTCGTTGCGATGAAGAATCCCGGGCCATTGTAGAGAAGAGCCAGTTTGATGGCCATCTCGACAGCCTCAGCACCACCGTTGGTCAGGTAGGTATACTGAAGATCGCCGGGTGTGATCATAGCCATGATCTCGCTGAGGTAGCCACGAAGCGGCTCAAGCAGCTCAGTCGAGGAAAGCGTCAGACGATCCATCTGCTTCTTGACATAGTGAAGGATCTCAGGATTGCGGTGACCGCAGATATAGGTACCGAAACCACCGATCAGATCGATGTACGGTACGCCGTTGACGTCCATGACGTGCTCCGGATCATCTGCCCACTCCATGGTCGTGCCATCGGGAGTACAGGACTTACGGAAATCCATCCATCCGGGGTTGAAATAATGATCATAGTTGTACTCTGTGTCCTCGGTAATTGTCTTTGCCTGATCAGCCGTCAGCTCATCAGTGTCCAGAAAGCCGAGTACTCTTTCCAGTTCTTTGAGTGTTGCGTTTTTGTCCATGAAAAGACCTCCTTGATAAAAGTTACGCAAATTACTTATCCACTAATTAATATGTGGATTCTGACGATAGAAAAAGTATAATATGTAAAGCTAACTTTATGTCAAGCGACTGAAAAACAATCAATAGGGCAAAAAGTAAAGTGCACTTTACAAATCAATCGCGCGCGGTCTTTTTGTGTCTGCGCAGATCTTGCGGATCGTCCGGCCGGAGGTGATCTGATTGTCTGTTCTGAAACCGAACGCCTCATGGAGGGCATCGCTCAGATCGTTGCGGGAATATATCGGAATATAACCTTCCGAGGGGATGTCGAGCATGTTCATGACGCGGAGAACATCGCTCAGATCTTCAAAGGGATAGCGGTCACCAAGCTTGAGTTCGATGATCCTTTCGATCAGAGAGGAAATAAAGCAGATCATAAAGTGGGAGTAGAGCTTTTCCCGTCCGTTCATCTCCAGAGACCGGGAGCGCAGTTCTCGCTTGACGGTCCGGAAGTTCTCCTCGATCTCACGGCGTCTGCGGATGATGGGGATCAGTGTCTGCGGCTCCAGATCGGAGTCGGTGAAAAAGACCGAGAATCCATCGAGCCGTTCCTCCTGTTCGAGCCGCCTGATGTACTCGCTCTGCCCGTAACGGGTGCTGGCAGACTCAATGATATCGTTGACACGCGTAAGCTGCCGCTGCCTGATCCAGCGCTGTCTCGCCTGCTGATACATTGAAAACGTAACTATCATGCGCTGAAGCCTGCCGTCGATCATCAGCGTCCTTTCCTTATAAAAATCCGTGTTGAAATGTTTTTTCTCATCGACCTGATCGATCCTGTAAGTCTTTTTTCTGTTTCCGATATGCCAGTCCGTGACATTGAGCGCGTAGTGCATGAGAGATGCGTCAAGTTTGTTCATGGATTCGACACGGATATGCCGGACGTCATGGTCGTACACAAACTTATTTCTGGCGATATTTGTGAGACCGGCACCGGAACAGACGATGATCTGCCTTGGATCCATTTCATTAATAATATCGTGCTCGAGCGAAGTCATGGCCGGCGGTTTGGCACCGAGATCACGGAGCATATCAAAAGAGAGGGGCAGACCGTTGGCATCAGTCAGAAGGCCCAGCTGGATGATCGGCATCATTGGTGTGCCGGAATCGAATGACCGGGGTTCTGCAAAATCATGTTCGCCGGTCTCAAGATAATAATTAGTGCAATCGTAGAAGAGGATCCTGCCGTCGGGGATGTTCGACAAAGCCATTTTTCGGTAGAGCTGCCGTTGAAATGTCAGAGGCGTGACCGCGAGAAACTTAAGTGCGCGGTCGATATCAGCCTCTGAGAACTGAGGTTTCTCCAGGAAGTTCTTTGACAGCTCAAAAGTACCGTGTTTGGAAGCGTGATAGATCACGCGGGTATAGATCAGCCGGGAGAATACCTGATTAAAATCAAACGGAAGAGAGTACTGCTCAGTCATTCTGTCGCAGAGGTCATGAATTCCGAGATCATAATAGATATCCTGCGGGAACAGATAGCTGATATTGATCGTCTGATTGGCATTTTTACGGATCAGCCGCGTGGGAGAGTAGCGGATAGCCTCGCCGCTCTCCTTCTCCTTGCGCGTCAGTTCGGCCGCGTATTGCTTGGCCCACTCGTAGGGATCCATGCCGCCTGCGCGCGCCCGGACCTCCTCTTCAGTGCCGAGTTTTTCGACTGTGCGGGTCGTAGAGCGCCCGTTCAAACGGATGGATTTGCTGATGTAGTAGATAGTCTGGTTTTTGGAACGGGAGATGGTTACTTTCATTGATGTCTCCGATCATATGTGATACAGGTCTGCCATGCAGACCTGCGCCACTCGGAATCCGCAGGGCTTTGCCCCGCTCCTTCCTCGTGCCGGGTATGTCTCACCAGGACATGTGATACAGGTCTGCTGCGCAGACTTGCGCCACTCGGAATCCGCAGGGCTTTGCCCCGCTCCTTCCTCGTGTCGGGCATGTCTCACCAGGACCTTCGCTTACATGCGAGCATGACGCGAAGGTCCTGCCTCGACATTGTATCACATATAGCTACATATAGCTACTTTATTCTGTTGTTTTATTTTTGACAAATGCATACAATGATAGTATCTAGGACACTAATGTTTGCAAATAAAAAAGGAGTGGTTGTTTTGGAGCAGAAGCAAGATATTAACCCCAGACTGTATCTGAATCATCTGATGCCAAAGTTTGCACCGCACGGTGCGGACTACTGCCAGTCCATGATCGGCGTGAACACACCCCGTTCGGACGGCCCTGCAAAAGCATCAGGTACGATGACTTACGCGTCTGATGTCATCATCCCTGACATGATGTACGGCGTTTGCCTGCGCAGCCCGTATCCGCATGCGGAGATCGTCTCCATGGATACGAGTGAGGCCGAGGCTATGGGCGCTGTATGCCTGACTTATGATGATATCGATCCGGTCATCGTGTACAACGAGCGAAGCGTATCGACTCCGTCGGGAACCTATCGTGACCGTACGATTCTTCCGCACAAATGCCGTCACGTCGGCGAGGCTATTGCCGCTGTAGCAGCTGATACGGAAGAGCTCGCTTATAAAGCGCTGCGCGCTATCAAAGTCGAGTACAAAGAACTGCCGGCAGTCTATGAGCCGGAAGAAGCGCTCAAGGATGATGCGCCGCAGCTGTATGACACGATCTATTTCGATACCGAGGAGATCAAGGTCAAGAACAACATCGGCGTTATCCGCAACATCTACGAAGGTGATGTTGAGGGCGCGATGAAGAAAGCTGACCGCGTATTTGAGGAAGACTTCAACCTGCGCCGTATTTATCATGCGCAGATGGAGCCCAAATGTGCGGCGGTCAAGCCTGAAGTAGACGGATCGATCACCGTGTGGGGCACGATCCAGTCGATTCACGGCGCACGTCAGCTGCTCGCTCATTCGCTGCAGATGCCGCTGAGCAAAGTCAATGTCAAGAAGCTCGCCTTCGGCGGTGCCTTCGGATCATCTATCCAGGTCAACTCGGTCATTCCGATCTGTGCGGCGCTTGCTTTGAAAGCACACCGTCCGGTCAGGATCGCACCGAGCCGTGAGGAAGATTTCTACAGCCACAACAAATACCCGTCCAAGTTCCATGTACGCATGGGCGTGACCAACGACGGAGAACTGATTGCCGGACATGTCAAGGCCCTGATCGACTTCGGTGCGCATCAGATCCAGCCGCTTCCCTTTATGGGAT
>OMSP01000250.1 GCA_900313775.1 uncultured Eubacteriales bacterium | reverse complement strand
TTCTTTAGAATGGATTTCAGGGTAATGATTATAGTGCGCTCAGTGTGCGTGTCATTAACTGTTTCTGAGAAAACAAGGATAATCACTATATGAGTATATTTGATTTTTTGACCCTGTTCGGCGGTCTTGCCATGTTCCTGTACGGCATGCGCCTAATGGGGGATGGCCTCAAAGAGAGTTCCTCCGGAGCCCTCAAGAAGGCAATGGAGTCCGTTACGAACAACCCGATCAAGGCTTTTCTCTTAGGCCTCGGCGTGACGGCGATCATCCAGTCATCCACAGCGACGATCGTGATCACTTCCGGTCTGGTCGGCGCAGGCCTTCTGTCACTGCACCAGTCGTTGGGCATTATCATCGGCGCGAACGTCGGTACGACAGTCACCGGCCAGATCATAAGACTGTTGGACCTTGACGCAGGCGGAGCCACGTCGTGGCTTCAGCTGTTCAAACCGTCCTCTCTTGCACCGATCGCGCTGATCATCGGTATTGTCATCATTATGACCGGCCGGCTCAGAAGCTCGAGGCAGTTAGGAAATATTGCTATCGGCTTCGGTATTCTGTTCTCCGGACTTCTGAACATGACCAGCGCTGTCACCGTACTCACAGAGTCGGGTATGGTGGAGGGGCTTTTCAGCAGCCTCGGGAACAATCCATTCCTCGGTTATGTGACCGGCGCCACAGTAGCCTTCATTCTGCAGAGTTCCTCCGCAACGGTAGGTATTCTGCAGGCCTTTTCAGCATCCGGCATGCTCACGTTCAAGGGCGTTTATCCCGTGATCGTCGGTGTTTATCTCGGCGACAGCGTGACGACGGGAATTGTCTGTTTCATCGGCGCGCAGGCGGAACAGAAAAGGGTCGGTATCTTTAATATTCTGTTCAACATCGGAAAAATGGCCCTGATCTTTATCGGCGTCGAGATCCTGCACCGCGTGGGCGTTCTGGACGGGATCTGGAATATGGTCGTCAATTCCGGTGTGATCGCGAACATGAACACAGTGTTCAACATTGCCGCGAGTATCCTGCTGTTCCCGTTAGTTTCCATGTTCGAGAAGACCAGCCTCAGGCTTGTTCCCGATGACAAGGAGCCGGAGAACAAGTACAAGGATAAGATCGATGCGCTGAACCCTATGTTCTTTGATACGCCGGCGCTGGCACTTCGCAGCTGCTATGACGCTTTGCGCACGCAGCTGAGGCTGTCGCGGCAAAATATTGAGAGATCGTTCTCTCTTTTGGATGTCTATTCGCCGGAAGTTTACGAGGCTGTCATGGAGGACGAGGCGAACATCGATCTCCTTACGGACAGGATCAGCAGATACATCGTAGAGTTCCTTCCCCATGTGGGGGGCAAGGACAACGCCGCGATCCTGGACGAGTACTACAAGGTCGTCGCAGAGTTCGAACGTCTGGGTGACCACGCTGTGAATATCGCGGACAACGCGAACGCCATGCACAGTCAGCAGAAGATATTTTCGGAGACAGCGATGAGGGAGCTCCATATTCTGGAGGACCTTTTGAGGGAGATCCTCGATTCCGTGGAGCTTGCTTTTGAAAAGCGCGACACCGATGCCGCTTTCAGGATCGAACCCCTTGAGGAAGTCGCGGACGATATGGTGAGCAAGCTCAAGAGGCATCACCTGGACAGGATGGGAAAGGGCGACTGCGATATTTTTGTAGATGCCAACTTCGAGAATCTCATGTCTGATATGATGAGGATCGCGGATGTCAGCACGAATATCGGCGAGGCAGTTCTGGTCCGCGTCCATCCGGAACTGGCGGATAACGAGCACACATACTTCTCGGCGCTGCGCTCCGGCAAGAACCAGAAGTTCAACGCGGAATTCAACGAAGCATACGAGCGCTATTCGAAACGCTTCCGGAGCGAAAGCGGACAGCAGGAGAACGGGCAGCAGAAAACGGTTGACATAACAGCCGCGATTTGATAATTAGTTAAGAGAAAGGTATCCGGTTACTGACGGGATCGTGGAGTACCACAGGGGAGCCGGATATAATAGAATGTCGACCGTCTGGGCAGTGACCGGGAGCGCATGAGCAGCGTGGGCTTACCGGAACTGCCTTTTCATTTTCTATATACGGTAACATAGGTAATACAGGTAACACAGGAAGATGCTTACAGCAAAGCGCTTCGACAAGGAGGAAAAACATGGGATACAAGAGTGATATTGAAATCGCACAGGAATGTGAGATGCTCCCGATCACTGAGATCGCGGCAAAAGCGGGAATTGACGACGAATATCTTGAGCAGTACGGCAAGTACAAGGCCAAGATCGACTACAGGCTCCTCAAGGATTCCGACCGCAAGAACGGCAAGCTGATCCTTGTGACGGCAATGAACCCCACTCCCGCGGGAGAAGGAAAGACCACGACGACCATCGGACTGGCTGAC
>OMSP01000147.1 GCA_900313775.1 uncultured Eubacteriales bacterium | reverse complement strand
TGATTGAGCGATCCTGATTCTCTCTCCATCTTTTCAAGATATGTCGAAATCAGATCTACGAACACGCTGTTATATAGGTTCTCTTTACCGGAAAACCTCTGTGTTATCATTCCGTTGGAGACTCCGGCTTCTTTTGCGATGTTCCCCAGGAGCGCCCTTGCATAACCTTTCTCTGAAAACTCAGTCAACGCACTGTCCAGTATCCTTCTGTTGCTCGCAAGTCTCTGCGCCGCTTTCTTGTTCATAGTCTCACGCTCCGTTTCAGAATCAGCCGTCATACAGCATCACCTCCCGGTGAATGCAGCCAGACTAAAACAAATTTTAGCATATTTTGCTCGCAAATGACATAATAGACAGAATTTTTATATTAGTTATTTTAGTGTCACAAATACTATTATTAGTTGTATATTTACATACAATTCACTAGTATGCCTATTTTCTCCGGCAATCCGATCTATGCGGAAAAAAACAAAAAAGACAGGCTCAATGCCTGTCTTTACTGTAATAACCTTATCGCCTCATGAGCATTCCTGCAGCCTCGTATTCCGTCTCCTCCGCATGTGACAGATGTATCAGCATCTGTTTCTCAGCTTTGTCGGGATTCCTTTCGAGGATGGCATCTATGATCGCGATATGTTCTGTATTGCTTCTTTCAAATACCCCCGGCAGAGACGATCCGGCAAGCATAAGACGGAAATTGTTGTTGAACACCTTCTCCATCATATTGATGATGTAATAATTCTCGGTGCAGGAGATAATGAATTTATGAAGTTTCTGATCCTGATTTATCGATGAGATAACACTCATCGGCTGGGTGAACGCTTCCCTCATCGCAACAAGAGTCTCTTCATCCGCTTTGACAGCAGCTGCTCTGGCGGCATAGGGTTCTACGATCCTTCTGGTGCTGATGATGTCACCTATCAGTCCGGGGGATATCCCAAGTACCATGACTCCGTGCCTGGGAATGATCTGGACCAGTTCCTCCTGTTCCAGCAGCGATATGGCATCCCTTACGGGAGTCCTGCTGATACACAGTTCGTCTGCTATGCTTCCGACATCCAGAAACGAAAGCGGCTCATACTCGCAGATAAGTATTTTCTTCTTGATGAAATCGTAAGCTTTATCTTTTAATGATTCTGACATCTTAGGGTAAAACGGTGAAAACCTTATGATCCTTTTTTTATTGCGCTTTATTATAGCATTGTTACAGACGCTGTGACTATGATTAGAATGTATGAAATGAGGACCCATTTGCATAATATATGACTGCAATTTGCCAAATACCGCTTTACATTCCCTTCTGTTCATAAGCAAAACGCCATGAGAAACCAAAGTCCCTCATGGCGTTTTCCTGTGATCAAACGCTTCTCCCTGTGATGCTCACGAAGTACTGCGTCCCAGTCAATGTCAGGCAGATATCACTTCAGATGCTTATCCATCCAGGCAGTGATCTCCTGAAGCCTCCTGAGCCTGTGTGCGGGCTTTCCGCTTCTGGAGAGTTCATGATTTTCGCCCTTGAAGCCGCAAAGCCTGGTCTCCACCCCGTTGATCTTCAGCGCAGTATAAAGCTGAAGAGCTTCAGGGAACGGACAGCGGTAGTCGTTTGTGGAATGAATGAACAGTGTCGGGGTCTTCGCCTTATCCCAGAACTTGATCGGCGATCTGTCCCAGAACAGCTTCATCGCCTTATCGTCAAGCGGTATGCCGTTCTCATAGGTGGTGTCAAAAGCGTAGTCGGAATAGAAGAAATCAGCATACCTGTTGGAGATGGATCTCTGAGACACTGCGCATTTGAACCTGTCGGTATGGACGATGATCCAGTTAGTCATATATCCACCGTAGGAACCGCCAGTTACTCCGACTCTCTCAGGATCGATCTGAGGATACAGTTCCAGAGCCTTGTCGACAAACTTCATGATATCGTCGTAGTCCGTTGCGCCGTAATGATCGACATAATCGGCAAAGGCATCCCCGTAACTGTCAGAGCAGTGGGGATTGCAGAAGATAACGAAATAACCTTCCGAAGCCCACAGCTGCATCTCATGGAAGAATACTTCGCCGTATGCTGATTTCGGACCTCCGTGGATATCCAGAATGCACGGGTATTTTTTGTCAGGGTCAAAGCCGTACGGTTTGAGCGCCCATCCTTCCACCTCATCCACATTGAATATGGTGAATCTCTCGGGATCTGCCACGTATCTGTCTTCAAGTATCGCCTCATTGAGCGTCGTCAGCTGGACGACATCTTCACCCTCAACTCTGTACACTTCCTGCAGCTTCATATCCTTCATCCCTATGATGAAGAGATCATCCCCGACAAAAGTGAGATCATCGATGCATCCCCTGAACGTGCAGACACACTCGAAATCCGTTCCGTCGAACTTTACCAGAAGAGTCCTTGCTTTCTCTGTCGTGAGGAAGTACATGTCATCGCCGTGCTTTACGGATGACTTGGTTGCTCCGTATTTACAGTCAGATCCCACGGAGTTGTGGAACATCCACTCTGATGTCTTGACAATATCCAAGGCTCCGTCTTTGAACTCGTATATATTGGAACCGTCGATCAGTGCTTCGACTGAAGCCATAACGAAGAGCCTGTTTCTGAGGAAGAATATCCTCTTGAAATAGTACTCACGGTCATTTTTATACAGTTGAGTCAGACGGTCTTCTTCTGCATCGTAGCAGTAGAGATCTGAATATATGCCCTTGAAACTGTCAAAGTCATTGCCAAGGAAATACACCCTGCTTCCGT
>OMSP01000183.1 GCA_900313775.1 uncultured Eubacteriales bacterium | reverse complement strand
TTTGATATCCGTGGTGATGTCCATGATGTCGTCTTCATGGAGTTTTTCGAGCAGGTTCTCGGATGCCTCCGTGACTGAGTCAATGAGGCTGATAAGCTGGCCTTTGATTTCATCGGCCTGCTCCTGCAGATAATTCGGGTTGGTGTTGAGTACCGGAGCTCCCGAAGAATCCGTTGTGATCTCTTCTTTAGGCAGCTCCGTGCCGAGCTTGCCCATGTCTGCGATCTTTTCGTTGTAATCGTCTGTAAGACGGACGACCTCAGGATAGTATTTCTCTCTGAAGTCCTTGACCTGTTTCTCGAGCTCAGGCACCTCTTCGACTCTCTGATCGATCTTTTTGGTGATCGCTCTGAGCGTCTTGAGTTTCACCTTGATCTCGCCGTCATCGGTCATTGTAATGAGATCATCGAGCGACTCAGGTGCAAGACCTCCGTCACGCGCTTTTTTGCGCTTCGCAGCCTTTATCTCGGCAGCCGATCTCTCGACCGATTCAAGAGGCACGCCGTTCTTTGTCATGACGAGCATGCGGTTATTTATATCCACATAAGCCTCAGGGAAGAATCCGTCAGCTATCATGGCCTGAAGGTCATCAGCCACCTTGTTGAACGGCCTTCCGACATATGAGGCCAGATCGTCGATCGAGGTATTGCCGTTTTTGTTAACTTTTGCCTCGTACGTTCTGATCCTCTTTGCCTTCGAGTTCAGCACCAGTTTCATGATCCCCGCAGTTATGACCAGTATGCCTCCCACGATGGCGACACCGAGTCCGAATTCAGGGTCACCTGTCGATCCGGCTGCTGAAAACAGGAACAGTATTCCTGTTACCAGTGAAGCTACGGTCCATCCCGATTTGCCGAGTCTCTTCTTGTTGAGCTTCTTCTCGTTGCGGCGCTGTGAGAACGTGCCGTTTTGTTCCATACCGCCTGTCTGCTGGCTTCCCGACCTGCGCGGAGCAGCATCCACAGTGCCGGAACCCGGCTTTCTGGTTGTCGTTGTAGTGGTCGTTTTGGTTGTGGTGGTACCGTTGGCGTTCCTTGTTGTGGTAGTCCTTGTGGTTACCGTTTTACCGCCGGGCTGAGGCATTCCGCCCGTGCCGAAAAGCTCGCCGAATACGCCGCCGCTTCCGTCAGCGCCCGTCAGTATGTCGCCGATATCCCTGAAGGATCCGGAAGGGTTCTGAACGACCGGAGCTGCGCCGTCTGCAGGCATTGCCTCATAATCGAGCGAATTGGCATACATTACAAAAGACAGGTTGCGTACACCAGGCGGGATCGCCAGGCGGGATTTGAAGCTTTTCTTCTCTCCGGCTGCCCACTTGCCCGCGTTTATGGACGCGGTGCCTATCTCTACGTTGTTGGTTCTGTCGATCACTTTGATCTTGAAAGAAAACTTGTCAAAGTCGAAGCCTGAATCATTGACAACTGAAAAGCTGTAGCTCAGTCTGCCGTCTTCCAGTCTTGATGTCTTTGTTGTAGCCTTTGCCGAATCTTTGAAATCGGTCTCGAACCACTCCGCGATAGCCGCGCGTGCATCTATTGCGTTTGTCATTTCCGTTCCTTTCGTTCCGAAAAAACATTTACACTATATTGTATCACAAATTGCCCTGTTTCGTTAGAAATCAAGGCTGAAATCCAGATCTATCTCTTCTCCCTCCTCAGTTATGCCGACTACTCCGAAAGCATCGCCGTCTTCGGAAGGGCGTTCCTCAACAGAAACATACGTGTCCCTGCCGGTAAGGTTATCCCATATTACTGTTATATGATCTTCGATAAGTTCCTTTGCGCTCATTGCGGAAAGCGAACCGTCATCCATAAGGCAGATGATCGTTCTGTAGCCGCCGTTGCCGAACCTGACAAGGAATACATCTTTGACCTTGCCGCTGTCTTCAAACGGATATATGGCGCCGTCCACGAGTTCTTTGTTGGTCTCGGCATTTTTCAGAAGGTCCTCTGTAGGAACGATCCTGAGTGTTCCGTCCTCAAAGAGAGTGATGGACTCGATCTGCAGCGGAAGATCATTCATGTCTTCTGTATCGATCTCGTCTATGGACTTTACGACCTCCATCACAGGCTCCTCGGCAGTCTCTTCCTGAGGCTCTTCAACCTGAGCACTTTCAGTGCCTTCAGTTTCTTCGCCTGTCTTTTTTCCGCAGGCGGCAAGCGTCATGGAAAGAGACAGGATGAGAATCAGCAAAATCAGTCCCAATAATCTCTTTTTTTGTGTCATATATTATTCTCCCTAAATAAAAAGTTATCAAGTAATAATACCACAGCAGGTAAAAACAAAGAAACGGCAGAGCCGTTTCTTTGAGTGATTT
>OMSP01000146.1 GCA_900313775.1 uncultured Eubacteriales bacterium | reverse complement strand
TGGCTGCCGCGTCTGCGGCAGCCGTTTTTTATTGATGAAAAATGTCGAAAAAAGTCGATGAAAATCGACTGGTTTTTACCGGTGATCTCGCTACACTGGGATAATACGACAGATCATGCGCAACCGAAAGACTGCCCGGGGCAGATCTTTCGTTGCGCCGTTTTATTTCAGAGGAGGGATCGCTTATGACATACAGGATACGGACAGTCATCTGCTGGCTCTTGCTGTTGGCGGCATTTCTGGCGTTGGTGCTCGGGCACGGCAAGGCAGCTGTATTTTCGGACGGAACAGCCCACGCACAGGCGCTGATCGATGAGGAGGATTCAGAAGAGAACAACTCGAAAGAGGAGGACACAGAGCAGAATTCCAAAGAGGCGGGCACAAAAGAGGAGGACACAGAGAAGGAGACCCCGGAAGCGGAGGACACAAAAGAGGGAGATGTCCCTCCCGGACGCATACTTGGCGCGAGCGCCGGTACGGCGAAGGTCGTGGGAGACGATACCGGCGGAGCTATGCTTAAGAGCGCGCAGCAGGTGGGGAGCACCTGCGTTATCACGAGGCAGGAGGAGCATTTCTACGGCTCTTGGTCTACATTCAGGCTGAAAGTGGAGACGGGCGGACATTCCTATACCGGATACTGTGCGCAGCCCTCCAGAGACACGCCGAGCGGGACCTATCCCGTCTCTGAGCTGAAAAACGACAGGGTAAAGTTCATGCTGATGTGCTCCCCGGGCGGACCGCTCTACAAGAAATACGGGCCTGATCTGTTCCGCGACGCCGGCGGCAAGGACTTTGCGTACGCACATGCCGCTATCGGGTATATCTACTGCAAAGATACGACGGGACTGGACACAGAGCAGGTGGATCTCGTCAAAGACATCATTGCTGAGATCAAAGAGCTGATGAAAGAACCGGACAATGCCAAGCTGATGGAGAAATACACGGCCTATGTGGCGTACAACAACGATCAGGATATCGTGTGGCTGGTCGAGACAGGTCCGGATGTCGGCTATATCCGGCTGACCAAGAAGGACGCACAGGATCAGCTGACAAAAGGCAATGCTCTCTACTCCCTGTCCGGCGCGGTATTCGGTGTCTATAAGGACGCCGCCTGCAGCGACAAGGCAGGGACGCTGAGCACGGGTGAAGACGGGTCGACAGAGAAGCTGGAGCTGGAGGTGGGGACCTACTATTTGCGTGAGGACAAGGCACCTCCCGGATACAGACTCAACGCCTCCGTGATGAAGGGAGTCATCAAGGAAGAGGAGACCACGACGGTGACCGTTCAGGAAGAGCCGCAGTATGCGACCGTGGATCTGGCCGTCAAAAAGGTGGATAAAGAAAGCGGCGAAGCCGTACCGCTCGGCGGTGCGAGCCTTGCGGGCGGACAGTTTCTGATTGAGTACTACGCGGCGGCCCAGGCCGGGTCTCTGTCGACAAGGCGCTGGATCCTGCAGTCGGACGAGGACGGCTGTTGCCCGATGGATGCGGAGCACAAGCTTGAGGGTGATGAGTTCTACAAAGACAGGAACGGGAAAGTCGTGCTGCCGCTCGGAACGGTCGTCATCTCCGAGGTCAGAGCGCCGGAAGGATATCTGGTCAGTTCGGATAAGATCACAAAGAAGCTGACAGACAGCTCCGGAGGGAGAGAGACGATCATATATGAACCGGCTGTTATTGAAGATCAGGTAATCCGGGGAGATCTGGAATTCAACAAGATCTCCGAGCGGGATCAGAGCCGTCTCGGCGGCATTCCGTTTCAGATCACTTCTCAGACGACGGGGGAGAATCATACGGTCATCACCGATGACAACGGCTATATCTCCACCTCCTCCGAATGGAATCTCCATTCTCATCGGACAAATGCGGGAGAGACCGCGGGTGACGGAGTCTGGTTCGGCGAAGATGTTGAGGTCAACGACAAACTGGGCGCACTGCCCTATGATAGATATACAGTGAAAGAACAGCCCTGTGAAGCCAATGAAGGATATGAATTAGTTTCTTTTGATATAAATATCACTCGCAACAACGTGGTCGTCAAGGGAGGTACCGTGAGTGACAAGAGGGGCGAAGAGCCGGCTATAGGAACGAAAGCCTATGAGGCTGAGACCGGCGAGGACTGGATCTCTCCGGGACAGACTGTGACGATTCTGGATGAGGTAGATTACAGGGGGCTCGAAGAGGGAGAGGATTATACGCTTGCCGGAGTGCTCATGGATGTTCAGACAGGGGAGGTTATCGTAGAGAATGAACATATCGTCAGTGCGGAGCAATCTTTTACTGCTGAAAAGCCGGAAGGGACGGAGAAGATGAGTTTCACGCTGGACGCCGCAGACCTTGAAGGCAGAGACACGGTGGTCTTTGAGAAACTCTATAACAGTGAGGGCGAGGAGATCGCAAGTCATGAAGACTTAAAGAGTGAGAAGCAGACAGTACATTTCAGGAAGAAAGAAGAGAAAAAGAAGACGGTCAAGAAGGCAAAGAAGACCATCAGCACCCCGGGTCAGAAGAGACGGACCGGTAGAGTGAAGACCGGTGATCTGCTGGATCCTGTTGACTGGGTCCTGCTGGTGCTGATCATGGGGTTTTTCGCGGCCTCCGAGCTGTCTGCGCGGTTGCCGAAGAGGGCATAATTTGCTACAATATGCGCTAAAGAGGTGCATATTATGGCTATTAGAACGATCCGCACGATCGGTGATCCGGTCCTGACTAAAAAATGCAAAGAAGTGAAGGCGATGACTCCGCGCCTGGAGACACTCATCGACGATATGTTCGAGACGATGTATGAGTCAGGCGGTGTGGGTCTTGCCGCGCCCCAGGTAGGTATACTCAAGCGGATCGTTGTCATCGATGTGGACGACAGTCCTGTCGTGCTGATTAACCCGGTCATCACGGAGCAGTCCGGGGAGCAGACCGGACCGGAAGGATGCTTAAGCGTCCCCGGCAAAGCCGGAGATGTCACCCGCCCGGAAAAAGTGACCGTTAAGGCTCTGGACAGAGAGATGAAGGAGTTTGAACTGACCGGCGAGGAACTGCTGGCGCGGGCGATCACGCATGAGCTCGATCACCTTGAGGGAAAGCTCTATGTCGAGCTGGTCGAGGGCGGACTCTATGAAGTCAGCGCCGAAGAAGAGGAGCAGGAGCAGCCATGAGGATCATTTTCATGGGGACACCGGATTTTGCGACCGGCACTCTTCAGGCACTGCTGGACGCCGGGCATGAGATAGCGCTGGTCGTGACCCAGCCGGACAAGCCGGCCGGCCGCGGCAAGAAACTGATGCCCTCACCGGTGAAGGTCCTGGCTGAAGAGGAGGGTCTCGAGATCTTTCAGCCAATCAAGGTAAGAGACCCTGAAGCGGTCAGTCGGCTGCGCGAAGCGGAAGCCGATGTGATCGTTGTCGTGGCTTTCGGGCAGATACTGCCGCAGGAAGTGCTCGATCTGACGCCTTACGGCTGCATCAATGTGCACGCCTCTCTGCTGCCCGCATGGCGCGGCGCCGCTCCGATCCAATGGGCCATATTAAACGGAGATCAGGTGACCGGTGTGACCACGATGCAGATGAACGCAGGGCTGGATACCGGAGATATCCTGCTCAAAAGAGAGATCGGGATCACACCCGATGAGACCGGAGGAAGTCTCTTCGACAAGCTCGCGCAGATGGGAGCTGAGCTGTGCGTGGAGACACTGCAGGCACTGCAGGACGGGTCGGTCGTGCCTGTTCCTCAGGGCGAGACGACGACTCCCTATGCCTCGATGCTCACCCGCAGGTCGGGCGAGATCGACTGGAGTATGCCGGCGGTGCAGATCGAGCGCATGGTGCGCGGACTCTCACCGTGGCCGGGAGCATACAGCTACAGGAGCGGCAAAAGGATCAAGATCTGCCGGGCCTCGTTAGCGACAGCAGGCGGAGAGGATCCGGCAGCAGATGGCGGGGATTCGGCAGCAGGCGAGCTGCTCGCAGGCAAAGACAGTCTTTGCGTGAAGACCGGCGACAGGCAGCTGGTGATCGATGAAGTTCAGCCGGAGGGCAAACGGCGGATGACGGCCGCAGAATATCTGCGCGGCTATCCGGTACAGCCCGGCGAGAAGATGGGATGACATATTTATCTGTGAAAAACGAGAGGGATGGTGTGCTTTCCATCCTTCTTTTTGTGAATGAAGGACAGGAGTTTCTCGGTCCGGCGGCTGAACATGTTCTCGCAGCCCGAAACTGGACAGACAGTTCAAGACGGCTGATCATGCGTATGTCCAGAGGGACGCTCGAGCGGCAGATCACGCTGGATCAGCTGATCGGCGCCTGTTCCAGCCGTCCGGTGGAACAGATTCAGCCGGTGGCGAGAGAGATCCTGCGCATGAGCGCCTACTGCCTGTATCACATGGACAGCATGCCGGAACATGCCGTTGTAAATGAGGCGGTGGAACTGACCAAGAAGAGAGGACTGGCAAAACTGTCGGGTTTTGTCAACGGAGTGCTGCGATCTGTGCTGCGTCGTAAGGAGAGCGGAGAGGATGCCGAGACCCTGACGTCTCCGGAAGCCATTTACTCAGCACCTTCATGGATCATCAGGCAATGGAATGATGATTACGGGAAGGATAAGGCGCTTACGATGCTTGAGTCGCTCTATGAGGAGCGTCCGCTCACGGCGCGTGTCAACGAGACGCGGATCAGTCGTGAAGAGCTGATCGGCCTCTGGCGTGCTCAGGGCATCGATTGCGACATTATTAAAGAGTTAAAGACAGGAATTAGTTTCTTTTCGGCGGGTTTGATCGGAGAAATGCCGGGATTTAAGGAAGGTCTGTTCTACGTGCAGGACTATGGATCGATCCTGGCCGGTGAGATCGTTCCGCTGACCGGAGCAGAGCATGTGCTCGATCTGTGCGCGGCGCCCGGAGGCAAAGCCACGGCGCTGGCAGAGAGGCTTTTGGCGATGAACTCTGAAGCCGGACAGACAGGCACCGTCCTCGCCTGTGACAAGACTGAGGATAAGACCGTGCTCATTCGGGAAAACGCGTCGCGCCTGGGAATCACCAATCTGACGACGCTGATGAATGATGCCTTAAACAGACGATCTGACTGGGCGGAAAGCTTCGATGTCGTCATTGCGGATTTACCCTGCAGCGGACTCGGCGTGATCGGACGCAAGCCGGATATCAAACTGCGCATGACTCCGGAGGACATCACATCCCTTATCCCCCTGCAGAGGGAGATACTGGATCATGCCGCAGGCTATGTCAGGCCGGGAGGATATCTGCTTTACTCGACTTGCACAGTCAGCCGCAGAGAAAACGAAGAGCAGGTGAAAGATCTGTTAAATAAACACCCGGAGTATTCGAAGGTCCCCTTTGAGTTTGACGGACAGATGACGGACGGAAACCTGCAGCTTCTGCCGGGAGTACACAAGAGCGACGGATTCTATATGTCACTGCTGAGGAAAGAGGAAAAACATGAGTGAGACGATGAGACCGGCCATGCAGTCGCTGGGCATGGAAGATTGGGAAGCCTGGGTCGCACAGGAGAAAGAGCCCTCCTACCGCGCATCACAGCTGTTCTCCTGGGTCCATGAGAAACAGGTCACCGATTATGCGGAGATGACCAATATCTCTATGGGTCTGAAGATGGCGCTTGCGCGTGATTTTGAGCCGGAACCGCTGTGGCTGGTAAAACAGCAGACATCCAAGCTGGACGGGACGAATAAATTTCTGTTCGAACTGGCGGACGGCGCGCTGATCGAGAGTGTATTCATGCCTTATCAGCACGGCAACAGCGTCTGCATTTCCACTCAGGTCGGCTGCTCGATGGGATGCAGGTTCTGTGCGTCGACCATCGGAGGAAAAGAGCGCAATCTCAGCCGCGGCGAAATGCTCGCTCAGGTTTATCAGATCCAGAAGATCATGGGTGAGCGGGTCTCTCATGTCGTCATGATGGGCATGGGAGAACCGATGGACAATATCATTGAGTGTACTGCCTTCATTTACATGATCACCGATCCGAAGGGACAGGGCTTGAGCATGCGTCATATCACGCTTTCGACCTGCGGTATCACCCCGGGGATCCGGAGGCTGGCACGTGAGGAACTGCCGATCACCCTGGCCTTGTCGCTCCATGCGCCGACACAGGAAAAGCGCGAGCAGATCATGCCGATCGCCCGCCGTTTTCCGCTCGATGAGGTGATGGCTGCCTGTGACGAGTATTTTGAAAAGACAGGCCGCCGCGTGACCTATGAATATGCACTGATAGAGGGGTTCAACGACACCGATCAGGACGTGACAGACCTGGTCAGGCTGCTGTCCGGAAAGAATGCTCACGTCAATCTCATTCCGGTCAATCCGGTGGACAAAAAAACCGAAGATGTGGGGGATGATCTGGCGATTCGGCGTCCGGAACACCAATATGTTGTGAATTTCCAAAATAAACTTGAAAAAAACGGAATAAATGTTACTATAAGAAGAGAAATGGGCGCTGATATAGACGGCGCATGTGGTCAGCTCAGGCACAGAAGAGCCGGAGCTGAATATTAGTATGGGTAAATACATGCACTATTTCACTCAGACAGACATTGGCAGAAAACGCGAGATCAATCAGGACTATGTGTTCGCCACTGATCAGCCGGTCGGCAATATTCCGAACCTGCTGATCGTTGCCGACGGCATGGGCGGTCACAAGGCGGGTGACTATGCGTCCAAATTTACTACGCAGAACGTGATCGACTGTCTCGCACAGACTACTGCTCCCGGTCCTCAGGCTATGTTCGAGGAGGCTATCAGGACGGCCAACACGAAGATCATCGAGGAGGCGGCGAGCGACGTCAATCTCGAGGGAATGGGCACGACACTGGTCGTGGCCACGGTCATCGAGCACACACTGTATTTTGCCAATGTCGGTGACAGCCGTCTGTATTTGATCAACGATGAGATCAAACAGTTGTCCAAAGACCATTCTCTGGTGGAGGAGATGGTCCGTCTGGGCGGCATCAAAGAGGATGAGGCCAAGCACCATCCGGACAAGAACATCATCACGCGCGCCATCGGTGCCAAGGAAGATGTGGAGATGGATTTCTTCGAGTACCGTGTGATGCCGGGAGATTTGATCCTGATGTGTACCGACGGTTTGAGCAACATGGTAGAAGATGAAGATATTTTCCGCATTATCAGGGGGAGTAGAGATCTGCCGGAGGCCGTACAGAATCTGATCGATCAGGCCAATGAAAACGGCGGAAAAGACAACATCGGCATCGTTTTAGCCGATCCGAATGTGAGCGAGGAGAAGAACTTATGATCCGAAGCGGAGTCAGATTGAACAATCGATACGAGATCTTAGAGCGTATCGGCCGAGGGGGTATGGCCGACGTCTATCGTGCGGCCGATCACAAGCTGAACCGCCCTGTAGCTGTCAAGGTCTTGAAGAAAGAGTACCGGGAAGACAAGAACTTTGTCGAAAAATTCCAGTCGGAAGCCCGGGCTGCAGCAGGCCTGAATCACCCGAACGTCGTCAATGTCTATGACGTCGGTGTATACAAGGGACTGTGGTATATGGTCATGGAGCTCGTGGACGGCATCACTCTGAAGGAGTATATCGTCAAGAAGGGCCGTCTGTCCTGGAAAGAGGCTGTCTCTGTCAGCATCCAGGTCTGCTCGGGCATTCAGGCGGCGCACGGCAAAAATATCATTCACCGCGATATCAAGCCGCAGAACATCATCATTTCCAGAGACGGCAAGGTCAAGGTGACAGATTTCGGTAT
>OMSP01000224.1 GCA_900313775.1 uncultured Eubacteriales bacterium | reverse complement strand
GCGACTTCGATGTAGTACTTCGGCTTGTTGGCAGCGATCTTCTTCGCCTGCTCCATGTTGACGTCGTTCTGCATAGCTGACGGCATATAGATGTCAGCCTTGACACCCCACGGCTTCTCGCCCGGGAAGAACTCGACGCCGAACTTGTCCGCATAGTCTTTGACGACATTGCGGCCGGAGGCGCGCATCTCAAGCAGGTACTCGATCTTCTCGTCTGTGATGACGCCATCGGGATCGACAACATAGCCGTCCGGGCCGGAGAGGGTGATGACCTTCGCGCCGAGCTCAGCAGCTTTCTTGCAGATGCCCCAGGTGACATTAC
Source organism: uncultured Eubacteriales bacterium (assembly GCA_900313775.1). Lineage (GTDB taxonomy): Bacteria > Bacillota > Clostridia > Lachnospirales > Lachnospiraceae > RUG842. The sequence goes on along the minus strand of OMSP01000224.1, from coordinate 8,800 downwards.
CAAAGCCGGCAGCGGCAATGGTCTTGCCTTCGATCGTGTCGTTCTCATGCTCGAGAACTTCGTTCAGATAATATACAGCGCCGTAGCCAGTAGCCTCCGGACGGATCAGGGAGCCGCCGAAGCTTAAGTCTTTGCCTGTAAGGACGCCGTTCTGGAACATTCCCTTCAGGCGGCGATACTGGCCATACAGGAAGCCGATCTCGCGGCCGCCAACGCCCATGTCACCGGCCGGAACGTCGATGTCGGGGCCGATATAACGATACAGAGCAGTCATGAAGGACTGGCAGAAACGCATGATCTCAGCGTCAGATTTGCCGGCCGGATCAAAGTCGGAACCACCCTTGCCGCCGCCGATCGGAAGACCGGTAAGAGCATTCTTGAAGATCTGCTCAAAGCCAAGGAACTTGATGATGCCGGGATATACGTTCGGCTGGAAACGAAGGCCGCCTTTGTACGGTCCGATCGCGCCGTTGAACTGGCAACGGTAGCCAATGTTGGTGTGGATCTGGCCGTTGTCGTCCTCCCAGACAACGCGGAATGTGAACATACGCTCCGGCTCGACCATACGGCCAAGCAGATCGACTTTCTCATACTCCGGATGCTGGTCAATGACCGGTGCGAGAGAGGAGAGCACTTCTTCAACAGTCTGAACGAACTCAGGCTCGTTGCCGTGCTTCTCTTTGACGGTTGCGATTACTTGATCGACATACTTGCTCATTTTAACATTCTTCCTTTCTGGTACGAAGTAGTTAATTAGTTAACAAAAACCTATATATAATGTTACCATTTTGCATGATAAAAAACAACCTATTTTCATCTTTATCACAGAGAAGTTTTGTGTTAGTATGGGCAGGAACGAACAGAGAAATAAGCGGAGTATTTTTAAATAACGGGGGTTTCAATTGAAAATCAATAAAAAGCTCATAATCAGAAGCGTCAAAGACGTGGGGATCAACCTGGTCGCGGCACTTTTCATAGGTCTGGCGGTCAAGAATTTTGCGAGTGCAAATGATTTTCCCATGTCCGGTATCAACGGTATCATGCTGTTGCTTCACCATTTCTTCGGTACACCGATCGGTTTCGGAACGATCCTGCTCAATATACCGATCCTGATCATCTGCCATCGTTTCCTGTCCAAGAAGTTCGTGCTCAAATCGATCGCTACGATGATCACGATAGCACTGGTGATCGATCTGGTCTGCCCGCTGTTTCCGACTTTTACAGCAGATAAGATGCTGGCCGTGATCTGTGCGGGTACCTTAAGCGGTATAGGAAGCGCTATGATCTTTGCCAACAACAGCAGCGGCGGCGGTCTGGATTTTGTCACCATGTCGATCAAGAGCCGGAGACCCTATTTCTCAGTGGGCTCGATCAGTTTTGCCGTTGCAGCCGTGATCATTACGATCTCCGGGATCTGCTATCATGACTTCACCGGCATCATCTACGGCGCCATCCTTCAGTTCATCTCGGCAATGATAATGGATAAGATCCTCTATAGGATGAATGAGGGCAAGCTGATGCTCATCATCTCGGATCAGACAGATCTGATAGCAGAGTCTATCAATATGCAGGAGGACCGAAGTTCCACGCTGATAAATGCTACGGGCAGCTATACGGGCAAAGAAAGTGATATACTTCTGTGTGCATGCAGCAACCGGGAAATGTACGAGATCCGTGAGCAGATCAATGAGATCGATGATAAGGCGTTTACGATCATACTCAATTCAAGAGAGGTGGTCGGCAAAGGCTTTTTAAAGAGATGATCCTGCGAAAAGAGTGCGGATATGAGATTAAAACGGCTATCGCATCACGACGGATGCGATAGCCGTATGTGTAACTAACTGATTCAGGTGCGTACTCAGTCGAGCGCGTTGACAGCCTTGGTCAGACGGGAGACCTTGCGGGAGCAGGTGTTCTTGTGATAGACACCCTTGCTGCCTGCCTTGTTGATCTCGGATACCGCTGCCTTCAGGGCTTCCTGAGCGGCAGCCTTGTCGCCGGCCGCGATGGCGGCATCGACTTTCTTGACATATGTCTTGACCTTGGACTTAACGGCCTTGTTGCGTGCAGCCTTCTTCTGGCTGACCAGTACTCGTTTCTTAGCGGATTTGATATTAGCCAATCTTGTTACCTCCCAATTAATATGATCCATCATGCTGCGTGTCCCATCAAAGCTGAGACACGAAATAACCTGATGGACACCTCATATATTCTAATGTCTGAACCCCAAAAAGTCAAATAAAATCAGCAAACTGCTTCATTTACAGACATTAACAAAAATGGTAATATAAAAAGGACAGCAGAATAATAGGTAAGACTTAGAACAGGAGAGGCAAAATGGCGAAAAAATGGGTGTATTTGTTTACTGAAGGCAACAAAGATATGCGTGAACTGCTCGGCGGTAAGGGCGCAAACCTGGCTGAGATGACCAATCTCGGACTTCCGGTGCCGCAGGGCTTTACTATCACGACTGAAGCCTGTACTCAGTACTATGAGGACGGACGGCAGATCAATGATGAGATATCCGGACAGATCGCGGAGTATATCGGCAAGATGGAGGAGATCACCGGCAAGCAGTTCGGTTCCAAAGACAATCCGCTGCTGGTGTCGGTCCGTTCCGGCGCCCGCGCTTCGATGCCCGGTATGATGGACACGATCTTAAACCTCGGGTTAAATGAAGATGTTGTGGAAGCGCTGGCGGAGAAATCCGGCAACCCGCGTTGGGCGTGGGATTGTTACCGCCGTTTTATTCAGATGTTCTCCGATGTCGTCATGGAGGTATCCAAGAGTGAGTTCGAGAAGCTGATCGATGCTAAGAAGGCCGAAAAAGGCGTCAAAGACGACGTGGATCTGAGCGCTGAGGACCTGAAGGAACTGGCCAATGAGTTCAAGGAGAAATACCGCTCAGCCATCGGTGCAGAGTTCCCTGACGATGCACGCGAACAGCTGATCGAGGCGGTCAAAGCCGTCTTCAGAAGCTGGGATAACCCGCGTGCCAACGTCTATCGCCGCGACAATGATATCCCCTATTCATGGGGAACAGCAGTCAATGTCCAGATGATGGCTTTCGGCAATATGGGACCGACCTCCGGATCGGGAGTCGCCTTCACACGCGATCCGTCGACCGGTGAGAATAAGTTCTACGCAGAGGTGCTGATGAATGCGCAGGGCGAAGACGTAGTCGCCGGTGTGCGCACGCCGATGAAGTTTGACGCGCTCAAAGAGACGATGCCGGAGATCCACGCGGAACTTCTTGATATCGCGGATAAACTCGAAGACCATTACCGCGACATGCAGGACATGGAGTTTACGATCGAGGACGGCAAACTATATATGCTCCAGTGCCGCAACGGTAAGCGTACGGCGAAAGCGGCTTTAAAGATCGCCTGTGATCTGGTGACAGAGGGCAAGATCGACAAGGAGCAGGCTGTGCTGGCGGTCGATCCCCGCAACCTTGACTCGCTCCTGCACGGATCCTTTACCAAAGAGACTCTGGCCGGCGCGACATTGATCGGCAAAGGTCTGCCGGCTGCGCCCGGCGCTGCCTGCGGCAAGATCGTGCTGACGGCTGACGCGGCGAAAGAGGCCGGAGACCGCGGAGAGAGAGTAGTGCTTGTCCGCCGCGAGACATCGCCCGAGGACATCGAAGGCATGAAAGCTGCCCAGGGCATCCTTACGGCGCGCGGCGGTATGACCAGCCATGCGGCGGTCGTTGCCCGCGGAATGGGCGCCTGCTGTGTCGCCGGCTGTTCTGATATCGTTTTTGATGAGGAGGAGACAAGCTTCACGCTCGGAGGCAAGACTTATACGGAAGGCGATATCATCTCCTTTGACGGTTCGACTGGCAATATCTACGATGGGGAGCTCCCGATCAAAGAGGGTTCTGTAGAAGATGAGGACTTCGCGACGATCATGAAGTGGGCCGACGAGATCCGCACGATGAAGGTGCGCACCAACGCCGACACGCCCGCTGATGCTGCCAAGGCTGTAGAGCTGGGTGCCGAGGGTATCGGTCTCTGCAGAACTGAGCATATGTTCTTTGAGGGAGACAGGATCGACGCTTTCCGCGAGATGATCTGCTCCGACACACTCGAGGAGAGAGAGGCGGCCCTCGACAAGATCGAGGTGCTGCAGCAGAGCGACTTCGAGAAACTCTATGAAGTGATGATGGACCGTCCGGTGACGATCCGTCTGCTCGATCCGCCGCTCCATGAGTTTGTCCCGCAGGATGAAGAGGATATCGAGAAACTCGCCAAAACTAAGGGCAAGACAGTTGCCGAGATCAAGGGCATCATCGACGGCCTTGTCGAGGCCAACCCGATGATGGGACACCGCGGATGCCGTCTGAGCATCACTTATCCGGAGATCGGAGAGATGCAGACACGAGCTATCATCCGTGCGGCGATCAAAGTCAATAAGGCACACCCCGAATATGGTATCGTGCCGGAGATCATGGTGCCGCTGGCCGGTGAGGTCAAGGAATTTGAATTTGTAAAGAAGACGATCGTTGCGATCGCTGACGCGGAGATCGAGGCAGCGGGCAGCGACCTTAAGTATGAGGTCGGCACTATGATGGAGATCCCGCGCGCCTGCCTGACAGCGGATCAGATCGCTGAAAAGGCCGAATTCTTCTGCTTCGGTACGAATGATCTGACGCAGATGACTTACGGATTCTCCCGCGATGACGCCGGGAAATTCCTTGACAGTTATTATGATGCGAAAATTCTGGAGAACGATCCGTTTGCCAGACTGGATCAGACGGGTGTCGGTAAGCTCATGAAGATGGCTATCGAGCTCGGACGCGGAGTCAAGCCGTCCCTGCACATCGGTATCTGCGGAGAGCACGGCGGAGATCCGACGTCTGTAGAATTCTGTAATTTGCTGGGTCTGGACTATGTGTCCTGCTCACCGTTCAGAGTTCCGATCGCAAGGCTTGCTGCGGCACAGGCGGCACTCAAACAGGCATAATAATCGCAGGAGATTATAAAGCGTATGGCGACGAAATACGGCGGATATATGGGCAGGGTGGCTCAGCTGGATCTGACCAACCTGAAAGTGGGCGAGTATCCTTGGACCGATGAGGACCGCGCACTCTATATCGGCGGCAAGACGATGGCCGCCCGGATCCTCTGTGATCTTTTTACCGGCAGGGAAAGACCTCTCGGTGAGGAGAATGTCATCGTGATCTCCACCGGTCCGCTCACCGGGACGGGAGCTCCAAGCTCCAGCCGGTTCAATATATCCACGCTGTCTCCGCAGACAGGGTTTCTCACCTCTTCCAACTGCGGAGGCACCTTCGGATACTATCTGAAGAAAGCGGGATTTGACGCACTGGTCATCAGCGGCCGGTGCCCGCATCCGACGTGGATCGAGATCGACGGAGATCATATCAAACTGCACAGTGCGCAGGAGATGTGGGGGCTTAAAGTAACTCCCTGCCATGATGCGCTCCGCAGCCGCATTCGCGAAGAGAGCGGCTTCAACAAGAAATTCGGTACGATCTGCATCGGACCGGCCGGGGAGAACCTGGTCAAATACGCCGGTGTGGCCAGCGGTGAGAGAGCGGCCGGGCGCACCGGTGTGGGCGCGGTATTCGGCTCAAAGAATATCAAGGCCATCACAGCCAGCGGACATCAGGAGATCACGGTCCACAGCCCTGAAAAAGCCAAAAAGTTCCTGAAGAAATGGTTCAAATACCTCCGGAAGCATCCGCTGACCGGCAATCAGCTGCCCCGTATGGGGACGGCCGGTCTGGTCAGTTCTATGCAGATGAGAGGGATGCTGTCCACGCGCAATTACGCGAAGGGACAGTACGAGGACTTTGATAAAGTCAACGGCGAGACGCTTGCGGAGGAGTACAATATCATCAACAAGGGCTGTATGACTTGTCCGATCAAATGCGCGCGCACTGTGCGCGTGAACGGTGAGGCGGTCAAAGGACCCGAGCTGGAGACCCTGGGACTTCTCGGCGGCGGGATCGAGAACAACGATCTGCAGAAGATCCTCGACTGGAACCATGAGCTCGATGAGCTGGGCATGGATACGATCTCCACAGCCAGCACTCTGGCCTGGGCGATGGAGGCAAACGAGAAACATTTGTGGAATAACGGACTGCGTTTCGGCGAGACTGAGCAGATATCACAGCTCTTTGAGGATATCGCTCACCGTCGCGGGATCGGCAATCAGCTGGCCGAGGGGAGCAAGAGACTCAGCGAGCACTACGGCGGCAAAGAGTTTGCCATCCATGCTAAAGGGCTGGAGCTCGCGGCTTATGAGCCGCGGCGGGCGGTCGGCATGGGACTCGGATATGCAGTTGCGAACCGCGGCGGCTGCCATCTGAACGGCGGTTATCTTGTCATTGTTGAGGGGCTTGGACTGTTTACCGATCCGCAGACTCCGAAGGCCAAGGGCGACTTCACGATGCTCTTCCAGGACCTGATGGAGATGATCGGGGCAAGCGGTCAGTGTGTTTTCACTTCCTACGGATTCTTCCCGGGTTTTCTCATCACACGCCCGAACGGTCTGATCACGCGCATCGCCAACGCTGCGATCCCGCATATCGGATGGGCTCTGAGATTTATCAATAAATTCCCTCTGACACTGCATCTTCAGCTGCCGGTCTTCCAGCAGAGCAGGTTCTTTGAGCTGGCGACCGGTATGTCGATGAAGTTCGGCAAATATATCCGCTGCGGAGAGCGCGGCTATAACCTCGAGCGCTATGTCAATACACGCTTCGGCGTCAGTGCCAAGGATGATGCGCTGCCCAAACGTCTGACGGATACTCTGCAGGATCCGAACGATCCGACAAGCAAGGTCCCGCTGGAGAAAATGAAGAAGACTTATTACAGGGCGCGCGGATGGGACAGGCACGGCATACCGACGGAGAGGACATTGCGCAAGCTCAAGATCATCGCATAGAGGTGACATATGGTAAAAGTCAGGATGTTCGGCCTGTTCAGGCTGGACTCGGGAATCAAAGAATTAGAGGCTGATGTGAGTTCCGTTAAGGAACTCTATCCGATCCTTCTGCGAAAGGCGAAGAAGCTCAACCCGAAGACCAAGATCACGGCCAAAGATATCGACGGCTGTATCGTGTTGGTCAACGGCAAGCAGAAGAAAAAGACGGCGCGGCTTGAGGACGGCGATGAGGTCATGCTTATGTCGCCGGTATGCGGAGGTTGATATGAACGGCTATCAGATCACGGAGGCATGTATCGGCTGCACGGCTTGTGCCAAAAGCTGCCCTGTCAAGGCGATCTCGGGCGAACCGAAGGCCAAACATGTCATAGACGTGGAAAAATGTATCGCCTGCGGACTCTGCGGCAGGATATGTCCCAAAGGAGCTGTTCTTGATCCGTCAGGAGCTGTGACGGAGCGTTTACTCAAAAGTGAATGGCCCAAGCCGCAGGTATACAGTGAATTATGCATCGGCTGCTCAGTCTGTATCGAGAACTGTCCGAAGGACTGTCTGGATCTGGTGAAGGCGAGACGGCCGGAATTGTCTGATGAAGCGGCATCGCTTGTCAAAGCGGATGCCTGTATAGGATGCGGGATATGTGAATCTGTCTGTCCCGCGGGAGCGATCATGATGCGCAGTCCCAACGGCGATCCCTATGATCAGCCAGGAAAAGGAGAGGAGAGAGGCATGGCAAACAAAGCATATGTCGGTTATTGCAGAACGTTTCAGGCAGGTATGAAAGTAGGCAATTATTTTTTGGGTTACAGAACTCCGAAGTTTATCTCGGGAGCCGGGGCGCTGGACAGGCTTCCTGACATGCTGGTGCGCGGACATATTGACAATATATTGTTCGTTACTGACCAGGGTCTGATGAAACTCCATTTGCCGGACAAACTGCTCCGCGCGCTGGAGGAGAACGGTATCACCTGCACTGTCTACTCAGATGTCGCGCCCAATCCGACCAGTGATAATGTTGAGGAAGGTTTCGCGCTCTATGATGATAACGCATGTGAGGCGATCATCGCGATGGGGGGCGGTTCTCCGATGGACTGCGCCAAGGCGATAGCGGCAAAGGCAGTTCATCCGAAAAAATCAGTGCGTCAGTTGCAGGGGCTTTTAAAAGTCCATAAGAGGATCCCAACGATCTTTGCAATCCCGACGACAGCCGGGACTGGTTCGGAGACCACGGTGGCTGCGGTCATCACAGATTCAGAGACTCACCGCAAGGCATCGATCAACGATCCGGTGATCATACCGAAGTACGCGGTGCTCGATCCGGATCTGACGGTGGGGCTTCCCCCGTTTGTCACGGCAACGACCGGACTGGATGCTCTCTGCCACGCTGTGGAGGCGTATACGAATCACACCTACAACACCAAACTGGAGAATAGATTGGCCAAGAAAGCAGTACGACTGATCTACCAGAATCTCGAGACAGCCTATCGTGACGGAAGCGACAAGAAGGCCCGCGAGAATATGCAGAAGGCAGCCTTCTTCGCGGGACGTGCTTTTACACGCGGCTGTGTCGGATATGTGCATGCTATCGGTCACACGCTCGGCGGCCTTTACGGTGTGGCTCACGGACTGGCTATGTCGATCATCCTGCCGCATGTGATGCGCGCCTTCGGACCGGCTGTCTATGACAGGCTGGCCGATCTGGCCGATGTCTGCGGCATGGAAGGGGAGACCAGTGAAGAGAAGGCCATGGCCTTTATTGGTTGGATCGAAGAGATGAAGAAAAAGATGGATATCCCCGTCGGTCTGGACATGATCAAAGACGAGGATGTCGATCAGATCATCACCTGGGCCATGAAGGAGGCAAACCCGCTGTATCCGGTGCCT
>OMSP01000144.1 GCA_900313775.1 uncultured Eubacteriales bacterium | reverse complement strand
TTTCGATCCCGCGTTTGGATCCGATATAATAGATATCAAAGCCCTGTTCTTTCAGGCTCGGCAAGAGTGCGATATGCGGTGTAACATGTCCGGCGGATCCGCCGCCGGTCAGAACGATCTTCTTCATAAAAGGTGACTCCTTTCCGGTCACGACTATTTTATATGATATTGATAAAAAAGAAAAGGAAGAGACTATGATAGCGATCATCGGGGCACTGCCCGAGGAAGTGCAGGCCCTTCAGCAGCAAATTAAAGAACCTCAGATCACCGAATGCGGCAGCCGTCGTTTTGTGCGGGGAAAGCTTGCCGGGCGCGACGTCATTGTCACTGTGAGCGGCGTTGGAAAAGTCAATGCAGCTTCAGCTGCGCAGCAGGTCATCGATCTGTTCAGACCGAAAGCTGTCATCAACACCGGCATTGCCGGCGGATTGGATGAGAAACTCTCTCTCGGCGATATCGTCATCAGCCGGGATGCCGTACAGCACGATGTCGACACGACAGTATTCGGCGAAGAGCCGGGGCAGATCCCGGATATGGATGTCTGGCAGTTTCCGGCCGATGAGGAGCTGATCGATGCGGCAGTGGCAGCAGGCGTGAAGGCGGAAGCCGATTCTGAGTTCAGGGGAGAAGTGCATATCGGCAGGATCTTAAGCGGCGATATTTTCCTGACAGACGAGGCAAAAAAGAGGGCATTGAGAGAGGTTTTCGACGGGACATGCGTGGAGATGGAGGGCGCAGCAATCGCGCAAGTGGCCTGGCTGAATCAGGTGCCGTGGGTCATCAGCCGCTGCATCTCTGATCAGGCGGATGACCCGGATGTAACAGATTATTTTGCGTTTAAGCAGGAGGCCATTGCCATCAGCGTCAAGATGGTGATGACCATGTTGCAGGAATATCATACAGAGTGAGGAGAGAGACCATGGGAAAAGCGATCACATTTGACAGCAGTCAGGCAGAAGCTTTTGTGAGCAGAGAGGCGATCGACGGTATCCGGGATGAAATACTGGCAGCCAGACGGACGCTGGTAGAAGGAACCGGAGAAGGCAATGATTTTATCGGCTGGGTCGATCTGCCGGTCAACTATGACAGGGAAGAATATGACCGCATCAAAAAGGCGGCCGAGAAGATCAGGAATGATTCCGAAGTTCTGTTGGTGATCGGTATCGGCGGATCTTATCTGGGAGCCCGGGCGGCGATCGAAGTGCTCGGTCACAGCTTTGCGAACTGTCTGGGTTCGGACAAGAGAAAAGCGCCGGCAATCTATTTCTGCGGCAACAATGTCAGCGGTACTTATCTGAGTGATCTGATCGACCTGGTCGGCGATAAAGATTTTTCGATCAATATGATCTCCAAGTCGGGCACGACCACAGAGCCCGGCGTCTCCTTCCGGTTTTTCAAGGAGATACTTGAAAAGCGCTACGGCAAGGAAGGTGCGGCATCCAGGATCTACGCGACGACGGACAAGTCACGTGGAGCGCTCAAGGAACTGGCGGACAGCCAGGGATACGAGACATTTGTCGTGCCGGACGATATCGGCGGACGCTACTCGGTCCTCACGGCTGTCGGTCTCTTGCCGATCGCGGTCAGCGGCGCTGATCTCGATGCGCTGATGGCAGGCGCGGCTGCGGAGAGAGAAGAACTGCTCTCGGCACCGTTTGAGGAAAATCAGGCCCTGCAGTATGCTGCCTGCCGGAATGTCCTCTACAGACAGGGGAAGGCAGTGGAGCTTCTGGCCAACTATGAGCCGGCTCTTCACACGGTGGCTGAGTGGTGGAAGCAGCTCTACGGCGAGAGCGAAGGCAAGGATCACAAGGGTATTTACCCGGCCTCTGTTGACTTCACGACCGATCTGCATTCCATGGGTCAGTATATCCAGGACGGCGAGAGGATCCTCTTTGAAACAGTGCTCTGCGTGGATGAGCCGCGACATAAGGCGGTGATTCCTGCGTCCGAAGATAATCAGGACGGACTTGCCTACCTGGCCGGCAAAGATATGGATTTCGTCAACAAGAGCGCCATGAACGGCACGATCAAAGCCCATGTATCGGGAGGCGTGCCCAATCTGATGATCCACATCCCGACGCTGGATGAGGACAGCCTCGGCAGACTCTTCTATTTCTTCGAATTTGCCTGCGGTGTCAGCGGTTATACGCTTGGCGTCAATCCGTTCAACCAGCCCGGCGTCGAGGAATATAAGAAGAACATGTTTATACTTCTTGGCAAACCGGGGTACGAGAGACAATAGAGATGGTCAAAGTTTCGGTCGTCATTCCTGTATATAATGCTGAACAATACCTTCCCTCCTGTCTGGAAAGCGTATTGAGTCAGTCATTAACTGAAATTGAGGTCATTTGCATAGATGACGCCTGCTGTGATACCTGCCCACAGATCCTTGATGAATATGCAAAGCAGGATCCGAGAGTACGTGTTATACATCTGACAACGAATCATGGGCAAGGCCACGGCAGAAATCTCGGCTTGTCCAACGCCGAGGGGCAATATGTCTATTTCCTTGATAATGATGACGAGCTGATACCCGGCGCACTGTACGATCTTTATCATCTGGCGGAAAAGGACAGGCTGGACGGCATATTCTTTGATTCTAAACCGGTGTTCGAAACTGAAGAGCTGCGATATCAACAACAGGGATATCAGGCAGTCCACAAAGGGAACTATCCCGACCGGGTCATGAACGGAGAAGAACTGTTCAAGCTGTTTATCCAACAGGATGAATGGATGGTCTACGTACAGCGGCAGTTCTGGCGCAGAGAATATCTGGTTGAGCAGAAGCTCAGTTTTGATGAGAAGTGCAGACATGAAGATGAGTTGTTCTCCGCGCAGGCTCTGCTCCAGGCCAACAGGGTCAGATTAGAGAAAAGACCCTATGTCATCAAGCGCTTCCGCAAGGGTTCGATCATGACAGGGACCCCTCCGCAGAGAGATGCGGAAGGCTATTATCTGGCATATTGCGG
>OMSP01000133.1 GCA_900313775.1 uncultured Eubacteriales bacterium | reverse complement strand
CTGATGTCAAGCCTCAAGGGCAACAGTAATATCGTCAGTTTCGAGGACTATGAAGTAAACAGACTGGCTGACCGTTTCGGCTGGGAGATCGTCATCAGGATGGAACTTCTGGAGCCGCTGAACGAGAGTATTTCGAAGTATGGCATCACGGCAGAAGAGATCGCCAAAGTCGGCATCGATATCTGCAAGGCTCTGGAACTGTGCGAAAAGGAAAAAATCATCCACAGAGACATCAAGCCTGAGAATATCTTCGTGTCGAAATACGGGGATTACAAGCTTGGTGATTTTGGTATTGCCAAAAAGCTGGAAAATGCCACATACAGCCATACGCAGATGGGAACGCTCTCGTATATGGCGCCGGAGGTCTACCGGGGGCGTCCTTACAATTCCACCGCAGACATCTACTCGCTTGGCCTTGTGCTGTACAGACTGCTCAACGATAACCGGTATCCGTTCCTGCCTCCGTATCCTCAGCCGATAACATATCAGGACAGAGAGACAGCAAGAGAAAAAAGGATGAACGGCGACAGAATACCGGCGCCTGTCAACGCCGGCGAGGGTATGGCCAGAGTCATCCTGAAAGCATGCGAATATGATCCGGCAGACCGTTTTCAGGATGCTGCGAGCATGAGAGCAGCCCTGGAGGCAGTTCTTGACGGCACGTTTGACGAAGCGACGCTTCCGATGACAGTAAAGCAAACACAGAGTGAAAGCGGATCAGAGTCTGCACCGTCTGATTTCATAGCAAAGAATAAGACTCTTATAGGGATCGCTATAGCTGTTCTTCTTGTGGCTGCGATCGCTGTTTCACTACTGCTGCCGAAAAGCTGGGATGAAACAGAGACAGTACCGGCAGACGAAGAATCATTTCAGGACGATGAGGCAGAAGAACCGGAGCAGGAGGAAGAGACGACAGTACAACCGGCAGAACCGTTGCCTTTTGATGCAGCGGCTGCAACGATCGATTTCCCTGAGTATTCCGGAAATACCATCTCGGTCAGCAGTTCAGAAGAACTTCTGGATGCAGTCAAAAATGCATCCGATGGGACTATTATAGAGGTCGCTTCGGGGAATTATTCTTTTGACGGTCCGATATCCATAAATGCAGACAATATCAAACTTTGCGGAAAGGGAGATACCAAGCCGGTACTGGATTCGGCGCTCTCCATCGGTGGCAGTAATGTCATGCTCGAAAACATCTCCGTATACATTACAGACTATGAAAAGGCTGATGGGGGAGAAATGGCGAGAGGTATAGCTGTTCAGAGTTATTCGAACGGTAATACTTACCTGTGGAGCACAGATGTAATTCTGCGCTACCACGGGGAGAATGTACAGAAGGGTATCGAATTGACATCACCTCTGTATATGGAGAATTGTGTTATTGATGTAAGTGACACGAATGATGATTTCTGGGTAGGCTATATCTGCGTCGGTATGGGAAGTAAGCTGATTGCGGCTAATAATTCTTTTATCTCCAATGATGTTGCTCTGGGCCTGTGGCCGGCAGCAGAAGATATGTACTCTGATGAGGATGTTCAGGCTCTCCTAGAAAACAATTCCTTCCGGGCAGGAATAAAATTCTCCAATTGATGCATTTCGCGCATATAGAAATGCATTTTGGCTGATCAGCACGGAAGCCGCCGGCTGCGGGGATATAATCATAACAGATAAAATGACAGGCATTATGACAGCTGTCAGATAATTATTACGGAGTGCAAAATGGTCAGAGACAATCAGTACACCAATCCTGTTGCATCACTCAGCAACAGGAAAAACAAAGTAAATATATGGGATGTTCCGGCGAAGCTGGGCAGGAACGAGAATGCCGTGGATGTTTACCTGTTCCACGAGAGCATCAGCCGTGAGCACTGCATGTTCGAGATGATCAACGGGCGCTTTACCGTCAAAGATCTGGGCTCGACTGTGGGAACTTTTGTCAACGGCACCAGGCTTGAGCCGAACATTCCTTACTACATAAATGATGGAGATAAAATCGTCATCGGAAAAGTGAAGCTCGAGTTCAGCTG
>OMSP01000290.1 GCA_900313775.1 uncultured Eubacteriales bacterium | reverse complement strand
GCATCGTCAAGTCCTGCTGCCACTGCCATCGACCATCCTGTCTCGGCTGCAAACTTCTTCTCAGGTCCGTAGAACGGCATGCTGTAATAGGTATAATCCTTGCCGTACTCCAGGCCGAAGTCATTCTGACCTTCGGCAAGACACCACGGTCCGCGCGGGACCATCATGGCCTGTCCGGCGTAGAGTTCCTGATAGCCTTCGATATCACTGCCGTCATCCAGTCCGGAGAGGGTCGTGACCTTGTCATCGGTGACCAGTTTAGCCAGCTCTTCCCAGGCCTTCTTTGCCTCATCGGAGGTGACATTGAAAGTGCCGTCATCGTTCAGATACTGTGCGCCCTGTGATAGGATCATCGATGTCCACAGGTACATGACACCATCCCAGTTCACAAAGTCAAAGCCCTTGACTTCGACCTTGTCACCCTTCATCTTTGTGCCCTTTTTGGCAGCCTGCATAAGCTCATTCCAATCCTTGGGAACTTCACAGCCGGCGTCTTCCATCAGGTTGTTATTGCAGATCAGACCGCCGCATTCGATATTGAACTCCAGCGGAATGCCGTAGAGCTTACCGTCCGCCTCCAGCGCGCCGTAGGTGTTCGGATAGCAGTTATCACGGATATCCTTTTCCATATCCTCCGGGAGCTGCTCAAGCGCTCCTGAAGGCGCGTAATCGACGCCCCAGCCTCCCCAGAGCTCATAGATGTCAGCGCCGCCCTCCTTGGACATCAGCGCTGTCTGTACCTTTGACTCATACTCGTCATAGGGGAATGCCTCGATGTTGATCTGTACATCGGGATGCTCCTCCATATAAGCGTCTACGATGCCCTGATAGGACTCGTTCCAGGTATCTTCATCATTGTGCGTCCAGAACGTCAGGACAGTTCCGTCTCCGCTGTCGCTGCTCTTGCTGCCGCAGGCCGTCAGACCCGTCATCAGACCGGCAAGCATTGCGATGACCGATACGATTGCAATCAGTTTCTTCATGACAGATTCCTCCTTGTCATCAGATCTTTAAGGTTTTAAAGTATCCAAGATAGTCTTTATTCTGATCGAGCATCTCCTGCACCATGTCGTGGATCTCCTCCATGCTGCAGACGCTCGCAGTCAGCGGATCTTGTAAAATGGCCTGGAAGACCAGCTCCGGGTCGCCTTTGATCGCGCCCTGGACTGCCATCTCCTCCAGCTTGGCCGAATGGGCCACCAGCGCGTCCAGATGCGGCGGCAGCGTGTATGTTCCGAGCACATGGATGCCGTCCTTATCAGACATGACCGGCACCTCAACGCAGGCTCCCTCGTCAATATTGGTCACATAGCCCCGGTTGCGCAGATTGGCGTTGAAAGGATAGGGTTCATGGTCCCCGTAGATTGCGTTGAAGATATTGGACGCATATTCCTCTCCTCTCTCCAGATCGATGTCATCGGAGGCGAGCCAATCGGAGTACTCTTTCTCCCAGGTGTCCTCTCGGTCCATGTATTCCTTCAGGATATAGGCGTATTCGCCGGGGTTCCATCCCGTGCCGTGCGTGCAGTACTTTTCGATCAGATCGGGGCGCTTTCTGAACCAGGGATTGTACTCAGAGTTGTGGCCCGATGACTCGGTCGGGAAGTATTTCAAATACTTGAACATCTCAAGCCGGACAGGCTCCTCACCCGCAACTTCCGGGCGCTTGACCGCTTCCCTGAGTGCGGGGTACATATCCTCTCCGTTGTGTTTCAGATCAAGATAAAAAGCCTGATGATTGATCCCGACACAAGTGTAGTCGAGCTCCTCAGGCTTGATCTTCAGCCAGCCGGCAAGCATGGCCGCTGTCCCCTGCACACTGTGGCAGAGACCGGTCACCTGCAGATCAGTCTGTGTCTGCAGATAGCTTACGAGCATGGCCATCGGGTTGGTGTAATTTAGTATGACTGCATTCGGGCACAATTCCTCGATATCGCGGATGATCTCGAGCAGTACCGGCGCTGTCCTTAAAAAACGGAAAATACCGGAAGGCCCGCGTGTATCGCCGACACAGATGTCGACCCCGTATTTCTTGGGGATCTCCACGTCATAGCGCCATACATCAACGCCGCCCTGAAGGATCGTCGTGAGCACACCGTCCGCCCCGGGCAAAGCTTCTCTCCTGTCTGTTGTCGCTGTGACTATCGCGTGATGACCGCCCGCCGCGATGATCTTCTCAGCTCCCTGCTTCGCGTATGACAGCCGTTTCTCATCGATATCTACCAGCGCGATCTCGCACTCGTCAAAAGCGGGAAATGTCATCAGATCGCGTACAAGGTCGCGTGTGAAATCCAGCGACCCTGCACCTATAAAAACAAACTTTCTCATAGATCTAACGTTCTCCTCTGTATAATACCGTCTCTGTTTCAGCAGTACTGCCTGCTTATTTATACTATAGTATAGCACATCTGAGGCGCTGCTTCGTGCTTATCATGATCGAAGATCTCAGATCGTTCTCACCACCCCGATAAACAGCGGTATACCGGTCGAAGTATCGACAAGCGCATAGACAAACGGCCGGTTTAAATGGATCGGGATCGATGTTTCCTGATGGAACACTGCGCTCGACTTCTCCATGATAACGGCTGTTGCGGCCGCCGCTTTCGTTCCCTGTTCATTCAGCTCGATATGGGTCTTGTGAAG
>OMSP01000154.1 GCA_900313775.1 uncultured Eubacteriales bacterium | reverse complement strand
TAGTCAGATACCTGACTACACAGAAGCATAAGCATGAATACATTGAGTTCGTTTATCTGCTTCAGGGAACGTGCCGCGAATACGTAGGGGACACAGAATATGTGATGAAGCCGGGGGATCTCTTTCTTCTGGCTCCCGGAACTATTCACCGTACTTCCTCCGATGATGACGACAGCCTGCTATTTTACATCATGCTGCGCAAAAGTACTTTTGAGAACGCATTTCTTTCGCTCCTGTCCCATGATGACGCATTGTCTGTTTTCTTCTCAGAGATCGTTTTTAAGGGCGACGTCAACCGGTCCTTCTTCTTTCGCACAGGAGAAAACCCTGTGCTGCAGCAGATCGTCTATGATATGTATGACAGATCAAGGTACGATGAAGAGATCTACAGGCGCCGGTCAAAACTTCTCTTTGAACTCATGTGTCTTGAGATCGTCCAGCACCATCTGACAGATTTTCGCGCAAAAAATACCCGAAGCAGAGCATTTGACATTATCTCGGTTCTGAGGTATATCAATGAGAATCTGACCGTAGTGACTGTTGAAAGCGCCTCGTCTCATTTCGGTTACAGCCGCGTCCACATGGAGCGCTTGATCAAAGCCAGCACTGGCAGAACATTCAGCGATTTCATCCTGCACATCAAGATGCGCCACGCCAAAGGCCTTCTGGCCAACCCTAATCTTTCCGTTCATGAGGTAGCTGAAAACTCCGGGTTCGGAGATGACAGCAGTTTTTATCGCGCCTTCAGGAAAATATACGGAATCACTCCGTCAGGGTTCAGGAATACTCTCAATACTAATAATTGAAAAATGTTTCATTTTGCAATAGGGAGCGATGCTCTGCGCCAGTGACAGTATGCCATATGTCGGTATAATGAAGACAGAAAGCAGAAGCTGTTTAACTGGCTGCATAGATTTTGAGCCCGGCAACAAGAGGATTTCCTCTTTTGCCGGGACCCGCAAAGACTCCTTTGAGACATATTTTGTCGGATTGAGGATGTATTTGTCTATATATAGATAAATGATCCTTTCAAAAAGACGAAGAATCGATTATGGATTTTTTAACAACTGATTCGGAGTTTTCAGGCTGTCAAAAGATTTCTGAAAAAAGATAAAGCCGGAAAACCCTGAAAAAATAAGGAAAATGAGCAATTTATCCAGCTGATGGACAGAACTGACTTCTTTTTTTGTTGACAGTCATATGAAGCATAAAGTATAATACTATCATGATTGATAATCGATTATCGATTATCGGCTATCAATCACCGAAATGCTTCAAAAGGCTGAGTCGCAACTATGCGAACCATTTCGTAGAGGAAGGGTTTGCAGCAGGAGGTGAATATGAGCATGAGCAAGCAGGTTAATTTCGAGGAGCTGAAGCGATTCAGCGCAGAGATCCGCAAAGAGACGGTCCGGGCGATTGGGCATGCCGGATTTGGTCATATTGGCGGATCTGTTTCTATTTCTGATGTTCTGGCCGTTCTCTACGGAGGCATGATGAACATCGATCCGGCGAATCCGAAATGGGAGGATCGCGATCGGCTTGTCCTGTCCAAGGGACACTGCGGTCCGGGTCTTTACGCCGTTCTGGCGTTAAAGGGATTTTTCCCGATGGATTGGCTGAAAACGGTGAATAAGCCGGGGACCAACCTTCCCAGCCACGCTGACGGCCAGAAGACGCCGGGCGTCGATATGTCGACAGGATCCCTCGGCAACGGAGCATCTTCTGCAGTCGGTATTGCACTCGGCAGCCGCGTGCAGGGAAGAGATAACTATACATACTGCATCGTCGGCGACGGCGAGACAAATGAAGGTGAAGTATGGGAGGCAGCGGAGACCGCGGCTGCTCTCAAACTTGATCACTTTATTATGTTTGTAGACTGGAATAAAAAGCAGCTTGACGGTCGTCTGGAAGACATCCTGGATCCCGGCGATCTGGAAGAGAAGTTCCGCGCCTTTGGCTTTGATGCCAGAACCGTCAAGGGCTTTGACACAGAGGCGATCTGGAACGGCATCGAGGATGCGAAGAAGGTAGAGGGCAAGCCCCACGTCATTATCCTCGACACCATCAAAGGCCTTGGAATCAACTTCGCCGAGGCGGAAGAGTTCAACCACTATATGACTTTCGATATTGAGAAGGCTGAGGAGGCCTGCGCTGAGATCGACCGCCGTCTGGCGGAAGGCACGTATCCGGGAGGTGATTTTAAATGGTAAAGGTCTGTGAAGAAATCAAAGTTTCTCCGGAGGAGATGCGTGCGGCGTACTGTAACGCACTGATTGAAGAGGCAAAGAAGAACCCGAAGATCGTCACGATCGACTGTGATCTGATGAATTCCTGCGGAACCAAGAATTTCATGAAAGAGTTCCCGGACAGAGCATTTAATATCGGTATTCAGGAGCAAAATGCAGCCGCTATGGCAGGCGGTATGGCTTCGACCGGTCTGATCCCGTTCGTACACACCTTTGCGGTGTTTGCATCCCGCCGTATCTATGATCAGGTGTTCATGAGCTGTGCTTATGCAGGCCAGAACGTAAAGATCTGCGGATGTGACGCGGGTATTGCAGCGACTTATAACGGTGGCACGCACATGGCCTTTGAGGATATGGGTCTGATGCGCACGATGGCAAATATCACAGTGCTCGAGCCCTCTGATCCGGTCATGATGCGTTCGCTTGTACCGCAGGTTGCGGACATCCCGGGTGTTGTTTATCTGAGAATGCCGAG
>OMSP01000131.1 GCA_900313775.1 uncultured Eubacteriales bacterium | reverse complement strand
TCGGTATCAGCCGACAGGGCGTACACGATCTGATCAGGCGTACCGACCAGGTATTGGAGAAGTACGAAGAAAAGCTCCATCTGGTCGAGCGTTTTCTTATGGTCAAGGATCAGGCAGAAGAGATCGGTAAACTCGCGCTCAGCATCAGTCGCGACACCGGTGCTTTTACAGACAGTGAGGGCAGCGCGAATCACATACGCCTGGAAAGGATCATCGAACTTGCTGAGCGTCTGGTAGATGAGCTTTGAGGAGAATATGGCATTTGACAGTCTGACAGATAAATTACAGGAAGTATTTAAGACTCTGCGTTCTAAAGGACGTCTGACCGAAGACGATGTGAAGACGGCTTTCCGCGAGATCAAGCTTGCACTGCTTGAAGCGGATGTCAACTTCAAGATAGTCAAGCGTTTCACCAAAGAGGTCAGCGAACGCGCCATCGGAGAAGATGTGATGAACGGGTTAAACCCCGGTCAGATGGTCGTCAAGATCGTCAACGAGGAACTGATCCGTTTGATGGGCTCGGAACCTCAGGAATTGGAGCTGAAGTCCAGAGACCAGGTCACAGTCCTGATGATGATGGGTCTGCAGGGCGCCGGCAAAACGACCACTGCAGCCAAGCTGGCAGCTATGCTGAAAAAGGACAGCAGGAGACCTCTTTTGGTATCCTGCGATGTCTATCGTCCGGCGGCCATTGAGCAGCTTCATATCAATGCGGAGAAAGTGGGAGTCGATGTCTTCGAGTCAGATACGTCGATGAAGCCTGCGCAGATCGCGGGAGCCGCTTATGATCACGCAAAAAATAACGGATACGACGTTCTGATAATCGATACGGCCGGCCGACTGCATATCGACCAGGAGATGATGGATGAGCTGGCTGATATCCGCCGCGAAGTGACTGTGGATACCACGCTTCTCACTGTCGACGCCATGACAGGACAGGATGCAGTCAATGTAGCTCAGTCTTTCAAGGACCAGATAGGTATCGACGGTGTGATCCTGACAAAGCTGGATGGTGATACGCGGGGCGGCGCGGCGCTGTCAGTACGCGCTGTCACGGAATGCCCGATATATTTTGCAGGTATGGGTGAGAAACTCACTGACCTTGAAGTCTTTTATCCTGACCGAATGGCTTCCAGGATCCTGGGTATGGGCGACGTGCTGACTCTCATCGACAAGGCGCAGGAGGCCATCGACGAGGAGGAGGCAGCCAAGCTGGCGCAAAAGGTAGGTAAGGCGCAGTTTGATTTTAACGATTATCTTGAGAGTATCCGGCAGATGCGCAAGATGGGCGGGCTCTCTGACATTTTAAATATGCTTCCCGGAATGGGCAACAAACTCTCGGCTGTTGACACCGAGCAGGGGGAAAAACAGATGGCTGTGACAGAGGCGATCATCTATTCAATGACACCTCAGGAGCGTGCAAACCCGGATATTTTGAATCCCTCGCGCAAGAACCGCATTGCCCGCGGAAGCGGCGTCGACATCTCCGAGGTCAACCGGATCGTTAAGCAGTTCGCGCAGACCAAGAAAATGATGAAACAGATGCCCGGTATGATGAAACGCCGGGGAAAGAAAGGATTATTTGGCGGGTTTCCGTTTTAAATAAGTTATAGAAACGCGTGTAAACGCATGATACAAGGAGGTAGAAAATGGTAAAAATCAGGTTAAAGAGAATGGGCAAGAAGAAGGCTCCCTGCTACCGCATCGTCGTAGCGGACGCGCGCTCTCCCAGAGACGGTCGTTTTATTGAGGAGATCGGCATCTACGATCCGACGAAGGATCCGACAGTCTATAAGGTGGATGAAGAAGCGGCCAAAAAATGGCTCAGCACCGGCGCCATCCCGACTGAGACGGTAGGAAAGATCTTCAAGCTCGCCGGTATCACCAAGTAAGCCGGCGGGAGGTCGATTATGAAGGAATTAGTAGAAGTCATTGCCAGGGGGCTTGTGGCCCATCCGGATCAGGTGGTCGTCACCGAGTTCCAGAATGGTGATGAGATTGTGATCAAGCTCCACGTCGCTGAGGATGACATGGGCAAGGTGATCGGTCATGCCGGCCGCATCGCCAAGGCCATCCGCGTTATCGTCGGAGCGGCTGCTGTCAGAGAAGACAAGCAGGTAACGGTGGACATCGAGTGAGAGCTGCAAAGCTGCAGATAGGCGTTATTACCGGTACTCACGGCATACGGGGACTGGTCAAAGTTCTGCCGGTCACCGATGATCCGAAGCGGTTTACGGAACTTGACACGGTGTATCTGCGTCGTAAGGACGGTCGTGAACAGATACTGAAGATCAGCTCAGCCAGACTTCACAAAAACAATGTACTGCTCGGCTTTGAGGGATATGAGGATATCAATCAGGTCGAGGACATGAAGGGTTGTGAACTGCTCATAGACCGCGATAAGGCCGCACCGCTTGAGAATAACGAATACTATTTCGCTGATCTTATCGGGATGCGTGTCGAACGGGTAACAGACAGCGGGACCGAGCTGCTCGGCGAACTGGCAGAGATCATGGAGACCGGAGCAAACGATGTCTTTGTGGTAAAGCGAGTTGAGGGAGGTGAAGTACTGATCCCCTCGATCGCGGACTGCATCAGAGAAGTGGATGTGGATAATGGGAAGATGCTGGTGACACTGCTTCCCGGTATGGAGTAGCCAGATGAATTTTTATGTCATGACTCTTTTCCCGGATATGATCCGAGCAGCGACCGATGAGAGTATTATCGGCCGCGCGAAGGAGAGTGGGCTGATCCGTATAGATCCGGTCAATATCCGCGATTATGCTTTCAACAAGCACAGCCGTGTGGATGATTACCCTTACGGGGGCGGAGCCGGTATGCTCATGCAGGCGGAGCCTGTATACCGTTGTTACGAGTCGATCGCGACCCGTATGGGAAAAGAAAAGCCGCCGGTGATCTATCTTTCGCCACAGGGCGAGACACTGACTCAGGCCAAGGTGGAGGATCTCGCACATCGGGATGATCTGATTTTGTTGTGCGGTCACTATGAAGGCATAGATCAACGTGTTCTGGATGAGATAGTCACCGAAGAGATATCTGTCGGGGATTATGTCCTCACCGGAGGCGAACTGCCGGCACTGATCCTGATAGACGCCGTAGCGCGTATGATTCCCGGTGTCCTGCACAATGACGGGTCAACTGAAGCTGAGAGTTTCAGCGAAGGTCTTCTGGAGTACCCGCAGTATACCAGGCCTGAGGAATGGCATGACCGAAAGGTACCTGAAATATTGTTGTCCGGTCACCACGCCAATGTTGAGAAGTGGCGTTATCTCCAGCAGCTGATCACCACAGCCGTTAAACGCCCCGATCTGCTCGAGGACAGAGACTTGAGTGACGAGGAGATGGAGGCAATCGAGCAAGCATTGCAAAACAGCAGATAAAATGGTAAAATTAACCGTTGTATTAAGGAGGAAATTGAGATGAATGAGATCATTCGTGATATCGAAAAGAATGAGATGAAGGAGAATCCTTCGGCTTTCTGTGTCGGCGATACTGTTCGCGTTCACAACAAGATCAAAGAAGG
>OMSP01000236.1 GCA_900313775.1 uncultured Eubacteriales bacterium | reverse complement strand
TCCTCATCACTGTTCATAGCTTCGATCGAGCCCTGTTCTTCATCGATATTAAAATACATAACGGGAATACCGGGGTTTTCGGCAAACTCAATGCTGCGCAGCAAAATGCTTGCCTGCTGAACTCCGCTCTTGCCGGAGACTTCAAATCCGATGGAGACCGTGTGTTCTCCTGACCGAATCTTGTTATACACGTCCTGTGTGTAACAGCCATCGGTGTTCCAGCCGTCTTTCTTTGACCTGCTGTCTATTTCAAACTCAGCGATCGGTTTCTCGGCATCATCCAGATAGATCTTCACAGTTGCGAAGATATTTCTGTCTGCTAAAGCATCCAGACTGATCCGGCCGACCGGATTGTGATCTGCATCAAACACAAAAGGTTCAGTGATGGTCACTCTTCCCGTGTTGAATTCGCTGATCGGTCCTGCAAATAACAGACCGCTGCCGTCATTATCTTTAGGTTTCGTGGTCGCCATATCCTCTGAAAGGCTGACTTTTTTACCCTCAAGCAAGTCAAGGAAACTCACCTGCATATAGGGATCCGCAATGACAGGATCGCCAGGCTCTTCGGATTCTTCAGGATCTTCAGGTCCCTTGGTGTCTCCGGGTTCCACGGGATCTTCAGCTCCCTTCGTATCTCCGGGTTCCGCGGGATCTTCAGCGTCCTTCGGATCGCCTTCTTGCACAGTCGGTGAAGGAGTAGTCTGCCTGTCTCCTTCTGTGTCGGCCCATACCGCAAGCGGCAGTGCCGTTATTATCATTGCTACTGCCAGGATCGTCGCTAAGCATGCTGTGAGTCTCTTGCACATCAATCTATCCTCCTGTTACATATATACTTTAGTATCTATCCACGCTGCCTGACAGCGTTGGCAATCGCGATTACCATTCCGTAGCACACGCCGGCAACCGGCCAGATGATCCAGGTGCGGTGCCACTCCTGTGTAATAAAGCTGACAGCCAGATATATGGCGGTGCAGGAAGCCCAGTAGATCGTGGTCAGCGTGTCATTGCGTTTGTTTTCAATCTTCTTCTCCCGGGTATAATCTCCTCTTTGCAACAGCCTGTCATAGCCGCCTTTGATAATGCACGCGCGCACGATCATATAGACGCCAATGGCGACGACAACAAGCAGTATGGCTGACCCGATCCCTGACGCGAAGTCATTGTCACCATACACAGCGACCGATATAAAGATCGGGATGACTGAGAGCACGCAGAGAACGATGCCCAATACCAGCATGACTGAAAAGGACTGCTTATACTTCTCCCAACGCTCCTTGACCATGCCGTCCACACCGTAAGACGTCTCGATCAGTTCTTTCTCCAAATACTCATAAGGAGCACCTTTGATCCCTGAAATGATAAACAGCGCGACCGCTCCCGCCACCAGCAGGAAGAGCACGATCATACCAAGGGCCGCCGAACGATCCTCCGTGATCGTGATATGCCCCTCTTCCGCAGATACTGCCAACAAGATAAGCAGCACCGGTGACAGGATGCACATCATCACACCGAGAGAGATGCGCTTTGCCGAAGCGAGGTTGTGCTTGAGAAACCCGCCTGCCTCCTCCATGGAGACCACGCGCGTCTCGGGGATATCCTCTCTGAGTTCTCCCCCCGCCGGAAGCTCCAGTTCATCCTTCAACAGATAGTCTGTACTGATGCCGAAGATCTCCGACATCCTGATGATGCGGTTCATATCGGGAATGGACTGCGCCCCTTCCCATTTGGAGATCGACTGCCGGCTTACATCCAGCTTCTCAGCCAGCTCTTCCTGTGACCAACCGTTCCTCTTTCTCAATTCAATAATCTTATCTGCCAGTATCATAGTATATCTCCTTCCATCTGAAGGCGGCTGCCAACGGGCTGCCGCAAGTTCTCTGTTGTGCTTTGAGCTTAACCCCTCAGATGGTTGCGGACTACCAACTGCGCTTGAAAACTGCGCAACTGGCGGTTGCAATTGCTGTTTTTATTATAGCAATAAGAAAGGCTGCAGGCAATTCGCCCGCAGCCTTTCACTATACCTTATTGAATTGAATCTGACTTAACGAAGATTACCGAGTTTTTTCTTTCCGAGCAGCACCCAGATCGCTATGATCGAGTAACCGAACAGCAGGAGCCAGCGTGCCATACCGTGGTCACCGGTCTGATTATCGGTCTCGGTCTTATTGGTCTTGCTGTTGTTACTGCTCTTCTTGTCACTGTTGTTTTTACTGGGCTTATCCTCCTCTTCAGGATCATCATTAGGATTATCCGGATCATCAGGATCTTCTTTTTCTTCCCACTTGGCAGTAAACTTGTGGCCGCCTGTGACATCATATGTATCTCCGGGTTGATAGCTGCTTCCCTCCCACTCAACAAACTCATATCCATCACGAGTCGGGACCTCATCCGGGACTTGGAAAGTATCACCTTGCATACACTTGAACTCTGTCGGATCAGTTGATCCCTGGAATTCTCCTCCGTTCGGATCAAAGATAAGTGTCGCTTCCCACTGAGCATAGAAAGTCACTTCCTGTTCTTCTTCGCTCTCCGGGAAACTGTAGGTGCTTTCCGGTTCATACACATCGCCTGAGCCGTCAGCCTTTGTATTCCATTCGACGAATGTACAAAGCTCTCTGGTCGGTACATCAGCCGGAATCTTATACTCGATACCGGCATCCGCATCCTCAGGCATGCCATCGACAGCATCTTCACCGGCATTCTTATCGAACTTGACCTGGTTCGCATAAACTTCCAATTCTCCGATAGTACCATCAACTATCTCATAATTGTCCTGCTTGGCAGTCGATGCGGTAAGGTCAGTATTATCCCAACCATGCGGCGTGCCCCAGACCACCTGATAATCATTGGCTGATTTGCCTTTTTCAGTCTGAGTGCCTGTGGTTCTGATATTCAGCGTATCATAGGCCTCCTTCTCCTCATTATAGAAAAGGTTGACTGCAGAACCTGCGTAAGTAAATGTCCCGGTGCCTTCCTCACCGAATTCAACTGAACCACCTACAGTCAAAGGAGTGTCATCCCAAAGCTTTTTGTCAGATTCAGTCGAGATCGTCAGTTTGGCAGGTTCAATGGTAAGTTTACCACCTGTGACCGGAAGATAAGCTTCTCCCTCTGCATAACCTACTTCGGTGCCTAATGCTCTGAACTGATCAGTAACAATGTTATGTGTATACAACCGTGCCGACACCTCGGCCTGATAGGTTCCCACATCAACTCCCGACACCCCTGTAGTCACAAGTTCATCTACTTTAGCATAAATATTATGCCAATCTGCCATGTAGCCGGGAGCTTCATCCAGATATCCTACCTTAACAAAACCTCGATCAATGTATTTTTTGTAGTTATCAATAACATCCGTTCCTACATCTTCCAAGCCGGTGAGGGTATGCACTTTCCCGTCATAGGTGACCGTATCATTTTTCGCTTTGATCTCTTTGACGATGATCTGAGCCTGTCTCAACGGTCCCCATACAGCATAAAGATCGATGTCGTCTGTACCGGTCTTGATCTTAGTCCCCGGTTGATACTCGGGATCCTGAGCAGTCGCCGATGTGGCCCAGCCTCTGAAAAGCTTCTGAACAGGATCTCTTGAATCCTTCAGAATCGTATCTATCACAGCATACGACGAACTGGCCGGAACGTCCTCGACTGTTTCCGGAACATCCGGAGTTGCACTGTCAAGAACTTTATGATAATGAACCTTGATCGTCTTGTCAGTCCAAATAGCGTAGAGATCCATATCTTCATCAGGGAAGCTCTCCGGATGATCCGGATAATACTTATCTCCGCTTCCGTCAGCCTTTGTGTTCCACTCCTGTAACGCATGTCCGGCTCTTGTAGCGTTACCTGGCGTGAATTCTGAACCCGGAGCGCCTTCATCCTTATCAGGAAGAGTCACCGGGTCTTCCGTATCGCCCTCGTGGTAAGTCACAATGACGCCTTTGGTATATTTCGCATACACCACAGTATCTTCCTGGATATTTGTCAGAGTAGCCTCAGTCTCGCAAGCTTCATCCGAGCACCAACCCGAGAAAAAGTATGTCCGTCCTTCATAAGTTTTCTCATTATCGTGTGACGGTGCTGTAGCATTTTTGCCGGACTCGACCTCTTCTGTTTTTTCAGGATCGGCGGGGAAACTGCTCTCACCGGCATCCTGTAAGAAGTATTTCACTGTGTATTTCTTAAGTGTGTATTTGCCGTAAATCTCCTTGTGAGAAGTTATGCCGCTCAAAACAGCAGGAGTTTCTGTGCAAGCTTCATCCTCATACCATCCGGAGAAGACATAAGCGTTACCGTCTGTTCCCTCTTTTTCATCTGCTTCTTCCGGTGCATCTGTCACATCGCCGCCAGGAGCTACCTTACTTACATGGACTTCGGAAAAACTGCTCGCACCGGCATCCTGAAGATTGAAATCCACCGTGTACTTGGAAAGTGTATATTTACCATAGACATTCTTGTCAGCGGTGATATTGGTCAGTACTGCCGGCTGAGTGCAGGCTTCATCTTCACACCAGCCGGAGAAGGTATAGTAATTGCCGTCAGAACCCTGCTTCTCATCGTCTTCCGCCGGAATCTGATCACTCGGCACATCACTGCCGGCATTAACTGTAACATCTTTCTCTTTGCTGAAACTGCTCGCACCGGCATCCTGAAGCATGAAAGTAACTGTCTTCTTCGGCTGTGGTTTTACAGTTATATAGAAGTACTCATTTATAGTCTGACCATTTCGTGTTCTTCGCCAACGAACGGTTACATCCTGATCTGTGTCAGTGCTGTTATTATTAATCACTGTATACCTGCGGTTATTATTATTGTAGCTCGTTGAGACATAATTGTTTCCGCTGGTTACACTCCAGTAAGAAGCTTGAGTGGTACCGTGAGTTGTCTGAAGCGCAACGCTTGTCCCATATTCCAAGACATAACGATTAGATGTACTGTCATGCTCTTCATGGGGATTAGTACCCGCCACATATATTGAGAAATGGTTCGCACTGAAAGTCTGACCATTGGCCGAGCCACTGGCACCCATCGAAGTAACAGTGGAAGCATCATCGGAAACATGATACACATCAACGCTGCCACCTGCCTCCATATCAAGTCCTGT
>OMSP01000130.1 GCA_900313775.1 uncultured Eubacteriales bacterium | reverse complement strand
GCCACATACAGACCGTAGCCGATCTTGTAGAGAGCCTTCTTGTCGATCTTGTTCTCCTCTTCGACCTCTACCTTGTTGTAGCTCTTTGCGAGCTCGTCAGCCATAGCCATCAGCTGATCGGTACTCTCATCATTGAGGGCAGAAAGGATGGAGACATTGTTCTTGGTGTAGGTGATATCTTTCAAACCCTGCATCTTGTTCTTCATCACGCGCATCGCGGTCGGAGCCCATGAGCCGTTCTCGATAAAGGCAACGGTCTTTTTCTGGAAGTTGCGCTCGACAAGCGAGTCGATAAACTCGCGCATGAACGGGAATATCTCGGAGTTAAATGTCGTGGTCGCCAGCACCAGCTTGTCATAGCGGAACGCGTCCTCTACGCACTCAGCCATATCTTCTCTTGCCAGATCATTGACTGCGACCTTCGGTACACCGCGCTTCTCCAACTCAGCAGCGAGCAACTGGACTGCCTGTTTGGTGTGACCATAGACAGAGGTATAGCAGATGCACACGCCATCGCTCTCCGGCAGATAGCTTGACCATGTGTCATAAAGGCCGATATAGTACTCGAGATCCTCAGTCAGATACGGTCCGTGCAGCGGACATATGATCTGAATATCCAGCCCGGCGGCTTTCTTGAGGACATTCTGTACCTGCGCGCCGTATTTTCCAACGATGCCGAAATAATAACGTCTCGCCTCACAGGCCCATTCCTCGTCGACATCGAGAGCTCCGAATTTGCCGAAGCCGTCGGCCGAGAAGAGGATCTTGTCCTCGCTGTCATAGGTCATAAACACTTCCGGCCAATGGACCATCGGAGCAAAGACAAAGGTCAGTTTATGATGGCCCAGCTCAAGGGTGTCACCATTTTGGATCTCCCATGTATTCTTCATTTTCAGTGTAGGGAAGAACTGCCCGATCATCGTAAAAGTCTTGGCGTTACCGACGACTGTCGCGTCCGGATATATCTCCAAAAACGCTTGAATCGATGCCGAGTGATCCGGCTCCATATGCTGAACGATGAGATAATCCGGCTTGCGGCTCCCCAGCGCCTCTTTGACATTGGCCAGCCACTCATCTGTCTTTCTCTGATCGATAGTGTCCATGATCGCGATCTTATTATCGATGATGGCATAGGAATTGTACGCCATGCCATTGGGCACGATATAATGCCCCTCAAACAGATCGATATCGTGGTCATTTGCTCCGATGTAATAAACGGAATCTGTTACTCTGTAAACCATGCTTTCTCTCCTTTTCTTAAGATGTGCACGATAGTTGTCTGTGCCGTCCTGCCTATTATAGCGCATTTGAACGCCCTTTAAAACAGTTGCGCAAGGGTTTTTTCCTTATATCTCCTGCCCGGCAAACTGCGTCATATACAGCGTGTGATACATGCCGCCTTTCGCCAGCAGCTCATCGTGCGTGCCCGTCTCGACGATATGACCCTTGTCCATGACGACGATCTGATCCGCATCGAGGATAGTCGACAGCCGGTGTGCAATGATCAGACTGGTACGGTTTTTCATCAGTTCCGCCATTGCATCCTGGATATGTTTCTCTGTCCTGGTATCCACGCTGGACGTTGCCTCATCAAGAATCAGAAATTTTGGCAATGACAGAAAAGCTCTGCCGATCGTAAGGAGCTGCTTCTGTCCCTGCGACAGACCGGACCCGGCGCCGGTCAGCACCGTATCATATCCGTCCGGCAATGCCAGAGCCACCTGATCGCAGTTGGAGATCCTGGCCGCCTCCATCATCTCTTCATCCGTCAGAGCGGGGTCTGCATACTTAAGATTGTTCCTGACTGTATCCGTGAACAACACAGAATCCTGCAAAACAATACCGATATCGTTGCGCAGCGTCTTTCTGGATATATCGGTAGTCTTAACCCCGTCGATCCGTATCTCCCCCGCATCCGGGTCATAGAAACGCATCAGGAGGTTCACGACCGTCGTCTTGCCGCAGCCGGTGCTGCCGACAAGTGCGATCTTCTTCCCTGCCTCGACCTTGAGATTGAAGTCATATATGATTTGCTTCCCGGGCACATATGAGAAATCAATATGCTCAAATTCGATCGTACCTTCGGTGACCGGCGACTTCTCCTGCCCTCTCATATCCTCCTGAGCCTCGTCCATTACCATGAAAATGCGTTCAGCGCCGGCCAGCGCCGTCTGGATCTGTCCGTAGAGCTGCGCCATCTCATTGATCGGCCTCGAGAACTGCCTCGAATACACGGTAAACGCTGATATCACGCCTACTGAGATATAACCTTTGACCGCAAACCAGGCGCCGAAGACAGCGACGATCACAAAGGACATATTGTTGAGCATATTCATGAGAGGTCCCATCATACTACCGACAGTATCCGCTTTGATGCTCGTCCTGGTTAGGTCATCGCTCGTCTCGGTAAACTCACTGACTACCCGGTCCTGCAGATTATAAGCTGTCACTGTCTTACAGCCGGTGATCTTCTCCTCCACGATCCCGTTCAGATGTCCGAGAAGTGTCTGGCGCTGTAGATAGTAGCGCCTCATCACGCGCGACAGCACATTGGTCACGACGACCGATCCGATCACCGTAAGGCAGGTCAGGAGCGTCAGAGGCAGACTGTAAGTAAGCATCATAACGACTGTACCGATCAGAGTCAGAAAACTGGAGAAAAGTGATCCGAGCGACTGTGAGATCACGCCTGAGACATTCTCCGCGTCATTGGTCATCCGGCTCATCAGATCGCCGTGCTCATGCTTGTCCACATAACTTATCGGCAGATGAATGATTTGATGGAAAAGATCTCCCCGCAGTCTCCTGATCACTCCCTGAGAAAGTTTAGCTGAAACGATTCCCTGGAGGAGCGTGCCGGCTCCGCTGATCATATAGAGGATCAGCATAACGATCAGCAGACGCGGTATATCGCCAAATGACCTGTCCACCATGCGGTCGATCGCCGCACTCTGAAAGCGCGGAGCGAATACACCGGCTAGCACTGTTGCCAGTACTGTAGCAAGCATCACCAGTACTCGCGCTTTTTCTGCGCGCAGATATCCGAACAGCCTCTTCAAGGCTCCTTTGTTATCCTTCGCCTTCTCCCGCGGTGCTCCCATCCGTCCCCGCATTGCTCCCGGAGATCCCGGACGCGCGAACGAGAGGGTCTGATTGGCCGTGGCTTTACTTTCGCTCACGCTGCACCTCCCTCTGTGTCCGCCGCTTTTTTCTGGGACTCACAGATATCCCGGTAGACCGGGCTGATCTTCAGCAGTTCCTCATGAGTGCCGGTCGCCTCCACCGTACCGTTGTCCAGCACTATGATACGGTCAGCCTGTCTGGCGGAAGCAATTCTCTGCACGATCATGATCTTGGTCGTGCCCTGATAGTGTTCACGCAGAGCCTGATACAATGCGGCCTCTGTCTTCAGATCGAGAGCGCTTGTCGAATCGTCAAGGATCAGGACCGGGCTTTGACGCAGCAGAGCTCTCGCGATCGCGACTCTCTGCCTCTGTCCGCCGGACAGACTGTATCCTCCTTGGGCGACCATGGTCTGATAGCCCTCGGGCTGCTCCATGATAAAGCCGTCGGCCTGAGCGTATGAGGCCGCCTCTCTGATCTCTTTGTCAGTGGCATCAGGATCACCGTAGGCGATGTTATCCCTGATCGTCTCGGCAAAGAGCTCACTCTTCTGCAGACAGACGGTCACGGCTGACCGCAGAACTTTCTTACTGTAACGGCGCACGTCGATGCCGCCGACCTTGACTGTGCCCGCTGTGACATCATAATAGCGCGGTATCAGGTTGATCAGGCTTGTCTTACCGCAGCCGGTCGCTCCGACGATTGCTACTGTCTCACCGCTGTTGATCTTCAGATTGACATCGCGCAGGATCTCCTGAGTCTGTCCCGGATAATGGAAACTGACATGGTCAAAGACTACCTCCCCGCTCCGCCTGCCTGTCAGCGGTCTCTCCCTGTTGAGTACGCCGTCCTCTATATCAGGTTTGTCTTCAAGGATCTCGGCAAGGCGCTTGCCGGATACCATGCCGCGGGACATCGTCTGAAATATCATGGCGAGCATCATCATACCGTTGAGTATCTGGGAAATATAAGTGATCGCCGCCATCACGGTACCGGGGAGGATAGAACCGGCTTTGACCTGATATCCTCCAATCGCAATTATTGCAACGACTCCGAGATTGAGCACGATATTCATGACCGGCCGGAGAAAAGACATCAGCACCGTCACCTTGAATTGCGTTTTCAGCAGTTCATCCTGCGTCATGTCAAACCGTGCGCTCTCCCGCTCCTCCTGAACGAAAGATTTGACTACACGGATACCGGAGATATCCTCCTGGATGACACTGTTCAGATCGTCAGTTTTTTTCTGAAGCAGATTGAACAGCGGATTGGTCTTCCACACTATAAAGATGATGTCAGCAAGGATCAGGGGCAGCGCCACAGCCAGCACAACGGAAAAAGACAGATTAAGTGTGACCAGTGCAAAAGTGCCGCCCGCAAACAGCATCGCGCAGCGCACTACTGTACGGATCATCATGGAAAACACCTGTTGAACCTGATCTACATCGCCGGTCGTCCGTGTGATCAGCGAACCCGTCGAAAAATGATCGACCTCCTGAAATGAAAAATTCATAATGCGCGTAAAACAGTCTTTGCGTATATCATTGCCGGCGCTCTTTGCCGTCAGATTGACAAAGACACCGGAAAGGATCCCTGCAATACTGCCGGCGATCACAAGCAGTATCATCCTTATCCCCACTGAAATGACCAGCGATATGTCCGGATGTCCGGAACCGCCGACGCCCAGGATGCCCTCATTGACGATACGCGCCATCATACGCGGCTGAATGAGATCGAGAGTGACCTCTGCCACCATAAATCCCGCACCGAGGAATGCGAGAAATATATACTTTTTAGCGTACGAGAATATGGTCCTCATGCTTTTATTTTACATCGATATCCCTTTGTTATTCAACTGTGCAACATACAAAAAGACTGCCGCACCCGGCCGGTGCAGCAGCCTCACAAATGACTTGTCAATACTCTTTAGACTTCTGCCTTGAGCTGTGCTTTTTCAGCGATATCCTCCTCAGGCTTGAATCTCTCTAGTATCTTCGGCTTGCGCTTTGTGATCAGATCATGATTGCGTACGCGCCACGGAATGATACCGTCCGGACGGACGATCAGCATGATGACGAGCACAGCGCCGTAGATCAGCTGCTGGAAGTCCGCGAAATCACGGGTCTTCTCGGTGATGATCGCAAGCACGAAAGCTCCGAGCACAACGCCGATCGAATTGTCCATGCCTCCCAGGATGACCATACAGATCAGCATCAGGGATTTCTGGAAATTGTAAGTCGCAGGACCGACATAGCCCTCCAGACCGACAAACAGCGCACCGGCCAGTCCGCAGTACATACCGCCGATGACAAACGCAAACAGCTTTGTTCTGGAGACATTCATGCCCATGCACATGGCTGCGATCTCATCCTGCGCCACTGTATTCATCGCGATACCTGTCCGTGAAAAGTACACTCGCATAGCAATGTATGTACAGATCACAAGGAACACGATACAGAGCAGCAGATACGGAATCTGCGGCGACATACGGATACCGAAGATGGTATAGCGCTTGTAGAGTTCAAAACCGAACAGCTTATATCTCTGCACGCCTGACATGCCGTCATCTCCGCCCACATAAGGCCATACCCTGACAAGCTCAGTGAATGCCAGCTGGATCGCCATGGTGACCAGCGACAGATAATAGCCCTTGGTCTTCAGTGTCGGAAGTCCGATCAGGAATCCGAAGACACCGGAGAAGACCACGCCCGCGAGCATTCCAAGCCATGGATTGAAGCCCATCTTAACAGTGAAGATACCGACAGTGTAGGCGCCTATACCCATAAAAGCCGCAGGTGCGAAGTTGGTCATATCCGTCGAACCCATCTGGAAGTTAAGACCCAGACAGGCGATACCGTAGATGACTGCGAGTGTCGCTATATGAGCGACATAGACATTGTCAGTCAGGCTGAACGGATAAAGGATCCCCAGTACCAGCGCGGATATCAAAGCCGTCTTCTTGTGCCTGATATACAGATCAAAGATCTTATTTATCAAATCGAATCGATTCACCACCAGGATCGCGATGATCACTGCAGCAATGATCGCCAGACTGATCATATATTCTGACATGACTGTGAAATAGATCAGCAAAAACAGGATCAGATTGCAGAAAATTACCGCGAATGGTGAATCAAGTAGTTTATTCTTCTTCATAGTGTTCACCTTCCCATCCGTCATGCTCAACCGTCAAACTTTCTCAGCCACCTTCTCGCCTA
The DNA here is from genome assembly GCA_900313775.1 of uncultured Eubacteriales bacterium. Lineage (GTDB taxonomy): Bacteria > Bacillota > Clostridia > Lachnospirales > Lachnospiraceae > RUG842. The sequence continues at coordinate 15,267 of OMSP01000130.1, read as the reverse complement.
TGATACCTTCCGGCTTAAAGACGATGAAGATGATGACGACAAGAAAAGCGATGACGTTCTGGAATTTGGTTCCTCCAGGAACCAGGCCGGCTGTAAAGACCTCAACGAAGCCGAGCAGCATACCGCCGATAACAGCGCCCCAGGTGCTCTTCAAACCTCCGACGACCGCGGCGGAGAATCCCTTGGTACCGTACATGGTACCGCCGTCAAAACGGACGATAGTCTGATAGTTACCGAGCAGGAATCCGCCAATCGCAAGAAGCACACCTCCGATAATGAATGTCCAGCGGATAGTGCTCTTGACATTGACACCTGTCATCAGCGCCAATTCCTTATTCTGCGAAATAGCCTGCATAGAAAGACCCATCTTCGTCTTGTTAAGGAAGAAGAACAGCGCCAGCAGGATGATCGCAACTACTGCGATAATGATCAGATTACGCTGCAGCGTCGTGCCGTTGGCTGCTATCAGCTGAGGCATGGACTGCGGGTTGCGTCCGCCGACAACGGTCTTCGGATCATCGACCCGCGTAGCCGCTTGCGCCGCACTGTTGACTACCGGTCTGAAGATCAGACCCAGCACTTCCTTGATGACAACACCGAGCGCGATAGTTGACAACAGCGGCATCAGTGCAGAGGATTTCTCGAACGGTTTTACAGACACGCGGTAGGTGATCAGACCAAGCGCCACACAGAGTATGGAGGCGATGATCAGCAGGATCAGCACCGCGACGATGGTCGGCACTGCCTGGAAGACACCCGCGGAGTAAATGATCGTATAGGCACCTATGATAGAGAAGGCACCGAAGATCGCAATATCACCGCAGCAGAACACGACCACATCAAGGACACCGAAAAAGAGGCAGTATCCGATGGCGACCAACGTGTAAGTACAGCCGCAAAGGATAGCACTCATTAATAAATTCCCGAATCTACCCATCAGGACGATCTCCTTTCGTTCTACTACTAATACTTAACCGGCGCCCTGCCCTGTTCGGACAGGGCGCCGTAAATGATGCTAGGAAAACCTTGAGCTAGTCGAGATTATTTGCCGGGGAATGCACGCTTGCCGCTTGCATACTCGGAATCATCATAGACTGTCCACTTGCCGTCCTGAACCACGTTCAGATAAGCAGCAACGAGCTCTGTCTGTCCGATCTCATCAAATGTCGTTGTACCCATGATGCCATCGAAAGAGCCGTCCTTGATCGCATCGCGCATCTTCTCAGGAGTGACATCATCGCCGCACTCCTTGAGCGCCTGAAGCAGGATCTCAGCTGCTGTGTAGGCATAAGGTGTGTAGGCACCGATCGGCTCTGAGAATCCGGCTGCCTCATAGTCCTCGATGAACTTCTTGCCGGCGTCTGTTGTCTCAAGAACGATACCGGGCTTAACGACCAGAGCGCCCTCAGCTGCCTCTGCCGGAATCTTCAGGAAGTCTTCTGAATAGTTACCGGAGATACCGCAGAACAGAGCGTCTACCTTCTCCTCAAACATCTGCTGCTTCAGCAGAGAACCTTCGGTGACGACACCGCCCCAGTATACGCAGTCAGCGCCGGAGCTCTTGACCTTGGTCAGGATCGCACGGAAATCGACAGTGCCTTCCTGCACTTCCTCGACACCTACCGGCTCCAGACCGCGATCTTTCAGCTCAGCCTTGAAAGCCTTGGTATTACCTGCGCCGTAAGAAGTCGTATCGGAAATGATGAACACTTTCTTGTAGCCCATGTCATCCAGGACTGCCTTGGCCAGCGGGATATTCTCCTGCACATCTGTCGGAGCGGAACGGGTGATCCACGGATAGTTCTCCTCGCTGGTCAGATCAGAAGCGATAGCTCCCCAGATCAGCAACGGGATCTCAGCCTCTTTGAAGACCGGGATCGTGGCCTCGGCAACACCACTGTTCCAGTGGCCGGTGGCCGCTACTACATCCGGATCGGAAACGATCTTCTGAGCTCCTGCCACACCCGCGGAGGGATCAGATTTGTCATCGATTTCGATCATCTCGATCTTATAGTCAAAATCGCCGGACTCGTTGGCCTGATCGATAGCCAGCTTGAATGCATTACGGGCAGCTGCGCCCTCAGCAGCATTCGCGCCGGTGATCGGGGACAGGAAACCGAGTTTGACGGTACCACCGCCGCCACCATCAGATGATCCGCCGCCGCTGCCGCCGCAGCCGGTCAGCATCAGACCGCCGACCATACACAGTGTTAAAGCAATTGCGATAACTTTTCTTTTCATCTTGTTCCTCCTCTTACTCTATGACATGACCGGGTTGTCCAAAATAGCGCTGTCACGAATCTCATCGGGGCTTCCCTCAAAAATGATCTGGCCCTTCTGGATGATGTAACCGTAATCTGACACACCCAGTGATTTAACAACGTTCTGTTCCACCAGCATGATAGACATGCCGTTTTCCTGATTTAATCTCTTGACGATCCTGAACACTTCGTCGACAACGATCGGTGCCAGTCCGAGTGACGGCTCATCCATGATCAGAAGAGCCGGCTTATTGATATAAGCTCTCGCAAGTGCCAGCATCGTTCTCTCTCCGCCTGACAGAGTGCCCGCCTTCTGCTGAAGGCGTTCCTTTAAGACCGGGAAAGACTCATAGGCCTCTTCAAGCCTCTCGGCAAGAAGGTTCTTGTCATCGATGTTATAGGCACCGAGCCGCAGATTCTTCTCGACGGTCATCTTCGGGAAAGTACCTGTCTCCGCACTGGAGACCTGAATGCCTCCCGCCACTCTCTTGTGAGTAGGCAGGTTCGTGATGTCTTTGTCCAGGAAAGTGATCGTTCCCTGGTCAGCTTTGACCATACCCAGAATCGTCTTCACAAGTGTGGTCTTGCCGGCTCCGTTGGCGCCGAGGATCGTACAGATCTCGCCCTCGCGCAGACGGAAAGAAACATCCATCAGCATCGGAATACGGCCATAAGATGTGTAAAGATCTTTAACTTCCAACAACAGATCATTTTTACTCATCTTCATCACCTCCTCCGATATAGGCATCGATGACATCCTGATCATTGATGATCTCCTGATAAGTACCCTCTGCGATCTTCTCACCTGCGTTGAAGACGACGATGCTGTCCGGGACCTTCTCCATGACCTGCATATCGTGTTCGATAATGATCACGGCTGATCCCTTCATCTTGTCTTTGACCATTCTGATCTCATCCATCATGGTCATCGTCTCATCATCATTCAGGCCGGCTGTCGGCTCATCGAGGAGCAGCAGCTTCGGATTGCTGAGAAGTGCTCTGGTGATCTCAATGCGGCGTCTGTCGATATGCGGAATGTTCTTGGCAAGATCAAAACGGCGGTCCACCAGCTTCGGATTGAACATGGACAACAGATCAAGCGCGCGGTCCAGCTCATCATAGATCTCGTTGTTGACCTTTTTCGGACGGAATACACTGTCAAACAATGAGTAGTCCTGCGATGTATAGCAGCCGACAAGAAGGTTGTCCGCCACGCTCTGCTCCCAGCACAGACGGCTGGACTGATAAGTACGCGACATTCCTTTCCTGTACACTTCATGCGGCTTAAGCCCGCGGATCTGCTCTCCGTCCAGATAAACTTCTCCGGAAGTACCCTTATACCTTCCGTAAATACCGCTGATGATATTCAGGAAAGTCGTCTTTCCGGATCCGTTAGGTCCAATCAATCCGACGATCTTGTTGGCCTCGACATTGAAATCAACATCTTTAACGGCCCATAATCCGCCAAAATTAATTGAGATATTTTTTGTTTCCAACAATGCCATAAGATTTTCCTCGCATTTTGAGTGAAATCATCCTTCTTCACTTGTTAAGCTAAACTACTTTGGGAATTAAAACTGATCAGCACATCGGACTACCCTCCTGTGTCTATTTAAGGATACTCTCTGTTATATATAATGTACCACGCATTCGGCTGTTGCGTCAATAATAAACATTGATTATTTGGCGCTAAATGATTATAACTGATCGAAAATGATTAAATTATTTAAATAAAAGACTGCCGCATTCGCAGGAATGCGGCAGTCTCTCATCATGATATTCAGTTTTATTTGGCGTAATCGGTCACTCTGGATTCCCGGATGACATTGACTTTGATCTGTCCCGGATAATCAAGCGAGTCCTCGATCTGTTTCGAAATGTCACGGGCCATAATGACCATATCGGCATCCGAAACTTCCTCAGGAACAACCATTACACGAATCTCCCGACCTGCCTGTACGGCAAAGGATTTTTCAACCCCCTGATGCTGATCGGCGATCTCTTCCAATTCCTTCAATCTGTTGGTATATGTCTCTAAAGCTTCTCTGCGGGCACCCGGTCTGGCCGCGGATATCGCATCAGCCGCCTGTACTATGCAGGCGATAAGCGACTCCGGTTCGACATCGCCGTGGTGCGCTTCGACCGCATTGATGATCAACGCGGATTCTTTGTACTTACGACACAGATCCGCACCGATCTGGATATGCGATCCCTCGACCTCATGATCGACTGATTTGCCGATATCGTGCAGAAGTCCGGCTCTCTTGGCCTGTCGGACATCAAGCCCGATCTCTCCTGCCAGTACACCGGAGATCTGCGCCACCTCGATCGAATGCTTGAGCGCATTCTGACCGAAACTGAAGCGGAACTTCATACGGCCGAGGAGCTTGATCAGCTCCGGATGAATGCCGTGGACACCGACTTCAAGAGCGGCGGCTTCGCCGGCCTCGCGGATCGACGCCTCGACCTCTTTTTTGGCCTTTGCCAGCATCTCCTCGATGCGGGCCGGGTGGATCCGGCCGTCTACGATCAACTTCTCCAGCGCGATCCTCGCGATCTCCCGGCGTACCGGATCAAATCCCGAGAGCACGACCGCATCCGGTGTGTCATCGATGATCAGTTCGACGCCTGAAAGGCTCTCGATCGCTCGGATATTGCGTCCCTCGCGTCCGATGATACGGCCTTTCATCTCATCGCTCGGAAGCTGGACAACGGAGATCGTGGACTCGGCCACATGGTCGGCTGCACAGCGCTGGATCGCGGTGATGACAGCCTCTTTCGCGTTCTTGTCAGCTTCCTCTTTGGCCAAGGTCTCTTGCTCTTTGATCAGCTTGGCCATATCCAGTTTGACATCTTCTTCAACAGATTGCAGTAATTGTTCTTTCGCCTGATCGGAGGTGAGTCCGGAGATTCGTTCCAGTTCCTGTACGCGCCTGGCACTGAGTTCCTTCACAGCTTCTTCGCGCTTCTGAAGGTTCGCCTCTCTGTTCTGGCACTGCTTCTCTCGTTTCTCGATCGCATCCAGCTTTCTGTCGACAGATTCCTCCTTCTGGTGGAGCCTGTTTTCCTGAGCTTTGATTTCCTGTCTGCGCTCGCGGGTCTCTTTCTCCAGTTCGTTCTTGCTGCGGATCGATTCTTCCTTGATCTCCAGCTTCGCTTCACGGATCTTTTCATCCCGCTCTTTCACGGCATCGTCGATGATCTCCCGCGCCTTTTTCTTGGCATTGCCGATCTCGGAGTCCGCATCTTTTTTCAGACTTGAGATCGTCAGGGATCTCACGGCTAACGCTGTGATAATTACGAGAGCTACTGCCACCAGAACATAAATAATTGTTACTGGCACAGGAGCACCTCCTTTATGCAATTGACAAAATACTACAAACATCATTTTAGTTTCTTCACTATATTTTGTCAAGATGATAACAAGCGAGCGCTATATATGCTATCGGACTTGATAACAGTCTTCCATAATCGTATAAATTATTGTAAAATGATGTCTGACGGGAGGCAGATATGGCACTCGACGGTATCTCGATCGCCGCACTGGTCGATCAGTTCAAAACCAATCTCCTGGACGCGCATGTAGAGCGCATCATCCAGCCGCAGCCGGAAGTCATCCAGATCAATTTTAAGACGCAGGATGGCATCAGACGGCTGTGCCTGAGCGCCAACGCCTCTCTCCCCTATCTGTATGAATCCGAGAAGAACCTGTCGGCGCCGCTTAAAGCTCCCACCTTCTGTATGCTTCTGCGCAAACATATCGGCAAAGGCCGACTCATCGGCATCGATCAGCCTTCGCTGGAGCGCATTGTACAGTTCCGGTTCTCACATCTTACTGAAATGAAGGATGAGGACACCGTCACACTGGTCGCGGAGATGATGGGGAAGTACTCCAATCTGATCCTCGTCAGCAGCCGCGGTCAGATCCTCGGCGCTATCCGGCCTGTCTCAGGCAATGTCAGCTCGCTGCGCGAAGTGCTTCCCGGAAGGGAATATTTCCTGCCGGACAGCCTGATGAAGATCAATCCGCTGGAAGTGGAGGAAAATGATTTCAAAGAGGCCGTCTGCTCGCATCCGGGTTCTGTATATCAGGCTCTGATCGCCACTTATGCCGGCATCTCACCCTCCACTGCCTATGACCTGTGTTACCGGGCAAATATCGAAGACAAGCTGCCCTCCGGCGATCTTGACAAAGAGCAGACTGCTAGGCTGTATCAGGCATTTCATGAAATGATGAGCAGAGTATCGCGTCATGACTTCGATCCCTGCATCTGTTATGAGCACAAGCGTCCCAAAGAATGCTGCGCGCTGGTTCCCGCCACCTTTCCTGAGGAATCAGTCCGTCACTATAAAAGCATTTCAGAAGCGTTGGAACAATACTACAGCGAACGCGCGGCACAGACATTCATCCGGCAGAAATCCTCGGATCTCCGCCATATCATCACGATGCATCTGGATCGCGCAAACCGAAAATATCATATACAGAAAAAACAGCTGGAAGACACGAACAACAAAGACACCTACCGCCTGTACGGCGAAATGATCCAGAGCTACGCTTATATGATCCAGCCCGGTCAGACAAAACTCACAGCTGATTCCTTTGAGACCGGTGAGCCGATGTCCATACCGCTGGATCCCAGACAATCTGCGCAGAAGAATGCACAGAAGTATTTTGCCAAATATGCCAAGATGAAGCGCACTTACGACGCGCTCAGCGAATTGATCGGCGAGACGGCCCAGGAGATCGCCTATCTGGAATCCGCACTCTGCAACCTCTCACTGACCACGACCGATGAGGATCTGAACGCTCTCAGGGCTGAACTCGCAGGTGCCGGATACGCCAAGCGCAAAGGCCGCGGCAAAAAGAAGTCAGAGGCTTCCAGACCGCTGCATCTGATCTCTTCAGACGGTTATGACATTTTTATCGGGAAAAACAACCTTCAGAACGACGAACTGACCTTCAAGCTTGCAGGCAATAAGGACCTCTGGTTCCACGCCAAGCAAATGCCGGGCTCTCATGTTATCGTGCTTACGCACGGCAAGGAAGACCTGCCTGACCGTCTCTATGTCGAGGCAGCTTCTGCCGCCGCTTACTATTCGCGCGGCCGCGGCGCATCCAAAGTCGATGTCGACTATGTCCGCCGCAAGGAAGTGAAAAAACCCGGCGGCGCACGCCCGGGTTACGTAATCTACCACACCAATTATTCGATCACGGTCGAACCTTCCATCGATTCTCTCAAACCTGTGGATTAAGCTTATTTTTAAACATCAATCTTAATTTAAAAAGGAGCCGTGCATCGGCTCCTTTTTATTGCAATCAGATCCGAGTAAGCCTGTAAGCCGGGTTCTGTCATGTACAGTCATCTATCTTGGCCGTCCGTCGCCGGGCGGCTCATCGCGGCCACCGCAGAACGCGGCGGGCCACCGCATAGTTCTGCTTTGCCTTGCTTCGGATGGGGTTTACATCTGCCCCGGCCGTTACCGGACGGGCGGTAGTCTCTTACACTGCCTTTCCACCCTTACCCGCATACACGGGCGGTCTGTTTCTGTTGCACTGGCCTTGGAGTCACCTCCACCGGACGTTATCCGGCATCCTGCCCTGCGAAGCCCGGACTTTCCTCTGCCGGCAAATGCCGACAGCGACTGTATGTCTTGCTCGGATCACTATGTATTGTCACACCAGACCATCGCTCTGGTGTAGGGGTGCCGTACGCACGGCACAAACGTCATTTTACAGGGACGCGTGTAATGAGTCAAGCTTTGCTGTGCTCATGCACTTCGTCGACCGCCAGCTTGTCCCTCAGCGCCGCTTCAGATGCCATCTCATCGCAGCGTTCATTCTGCGGATGTCCGGCATGTCCTTTTACCCATTCATAAGTCACATCATGGCCGTCCATCGCTTTCAGGAGTCTCTCCCAGAGATCGACATTCTTCACGGGAGTCTTGTCGCTCCTCCTCCAGCCCTTCTTCTGCCAGGAGTCGATCCAGTGCTTGCGGAAGGCCTCAGTCACATATTTGGAATCCGTAAAGACAGTTACTTTACAGGGGCGCTTGAGCTCCTCCATACCGGCGATCACGCCCATCAGTTCCATACGGTTATTCGTCGTCTTGCGATAGCCGACGGCGAGCTCTTTCACGTGTGTCTTTCCTCTGGAATCCACATATTCCAGAACCGTGCCGAATCCGCCCGGACCCTCCGGGTTGTTCTTGGCCGCGCCGTCGCTGTATATCATCACTTCCGGTTTTTCTGTCGTCTTTGCCATATTGCGTTTATATCCCCCTGTTGTTCAGAACTGCATCCGGTTTTCTCTTCTGTCGAGATTTCTTTTATCCTATGATACCAATAAGCGAATCAAAAATCCATTCACCCTGTCATTCACGGCGGTCCCAAAACATATGCAGCGTATCAGAGATGGTATCAATGGTGCATGTCTGAACCTGCTGCCACTCCCTCGGAAAGAGCCTGCGGTACCTCGCCGTGTCAAATCTCGCATCCAGAAGCAGCGCCACACCACGGTCATCGACGGTGCGGATCACGCGCCCGACCGCCTGCATGACTTTGTTGAATCCCGGATAGAGATAGGTGTAAGAAAAGCCATCCTCTCCCACTCCGTCAAAATACTCTTTCGTCAGATCGAGCCTGCTGCCGACCTGCGGTATACCCGTGCCGACGACGATCACACCGATCAGGTCCTCCCCCTGCAGATCTATCCCCTCGGCGAACGCGCCTCCGAGCACACAGAGTCCCACGAGAGTCGAACTGTCGTTTTCGTGAAATGCCGCCAGAAAATCCGCTTTGGCCTGTTCAGTCATGTCGCGCTCCTGTATGAGCCATCTGGTATTCGTGTCTCCACCACGCTTCCCTTCATATTGATGACCGGCGAAAACAAGCTCTGCAACATTTTCCATAAATGCGTACGAAGGAAAGTAGACAAGATAGTTCCCCGGTTTGGCCGATACTGCTGCCTCTATATACTGTGCATAGCGCGCATACACAGACTCGGAACGGCGCTTATAGAGACTGGTCACATCTGTTCCGACAGCTAACAGCAGATGCGCCGGATCAAAGGGACTCTGAGCGTAAAGATCGTAAAAATCCTCCTTCACCGTGAGCAGCGTCTCATAATACTTGATCGGAAGAAGCGTCGCCGAGAAAAAGACCGTCGCCGTCCCCTGCTCCAAATAGCTTGTAAGCATCGCGGAGGGATCCAGACAGTATAGCGTCAGATCCATGCGGCCGTGGCCTTTAAGACGCAGATAGACACAGAATCTCTCATCGGCACAGTCGTACATATTCAGAAAATGCAGCAGACCGAAGTAGAAATCCCATAGTTCGTCGGGAAGCTTGTGCTCTTCCCGGTCCTGCCCGGTTACCTTAAACGGCTCGTTCTCCTCCCTCTCTATCAGCCTCTCTATCCGCGACTTGATATTCAGAAGCTGCGTGTCGGGTATATCGCTGAGAGACAGAATGTCCAGATCATCCGCCACTCTTTTTCTTGACTTATCCGGCGTTTCCGGCAACGCTGCTTCCGCGGCTTTCCTCCATCCGAGAAAAACCCGATTCAGCGCCGTTAGTGCCGTAGCGAGCTTTTGATCCCTTTCCTTGATGATCCGTCGCAAAGCGAGCACATCCTCCTTGCGTATCACCGCGCTGTACATACCGCGGCCACGCTCCACCAGGTTATGCGCCTCATCGATCAGATAGAGGTCGCTCTTCTTTCTCCCGTTGAGGAAATAGTCGAGCATCCTCGCCTCCGGATCCAGAACATAGTTATAATCGGCAATAACGGTATCTGCCCACCGCGCCGCGTCCAGCGACAGCGCGTAGGGACAGACCTTATGCTGCTCGGCGATCCGGCAGATCGTCTCTCTGTCACAGATATAGTTTTCAGTAAGGAGCTCATAGAGCGCGTCATTGATCCTGTCAAAATGTCCCTTGGCATACCCGCAGGTCTCAGGATCGCAGACCGTCTCTTCCCGGAAGCAGATACGGTCCCGCGCAGTCAGGACGACTGAGTGCATTTTCAGACCTTCTTCCCGCAGAATGGTTAGCGCCTCTCTCGCCACTGTCCGTGTGACTGTCTTGGCAGTCAGATACCATATCTTAGTGATCTTGCCCTCGCCGAGCGCGCGTACTGCCGGATAAATGGCGGCCAGCGTCTTGCCCGAGCCTGTCGGCGCCTGCACGAACAACTGCTTCTCGTCACAGATCGTCCTGTATACGGCTGAGACCATTCTCTTCTGCCCTTCGCGATAAGGGTAGGGGAACCGGATCGATGCGATCGAGCGGTCTCTCTCCCGCATGCCCTCTCCTCTTAACACAGCCCATTTCTCATACTCACGGGTCAGTCCCGTAAACCAGGTCCACAGTTCGGCGGCCTGATACCGCTCTTCAAAGCATTTGACCTTCTTTGTCTCGACCTGGCAGTAAGTCATGCGCACGCCGACTTCCTCAAGTCCCTGCTCTCTCGCGTATATGGCCGCATAGCATTTGGCCTGAGCAAGATGGACCACCTTGGGTTCCTTCAACTCATTTAGAGAAAGGGCCGTCGACTTGATCTCCTCTATCACATCCTCCTCGATGCCGTCAGCCCTGCCTTCAACGATCAGAGTCACTTGCTCCATCGGAAAGGTCATCGTCAGCGGCACTTCCGCCTGATAAGCGATCCCTCTTCTGTCCTGCAGCATACGATGGATCTGTGCGCCCATCTGCATGGCATCAACATTGGCTGCGCCGCGCACACTCACGCGGTCGAGATCGCCCTCGCGCAGCAGAAATTCGACGAGCTCACGCACGGAAATGTGCACGGTGGCTGCGGGGATCTGATCCAGGAGAAACTCGGCCAGAACGACATTGGAGACATCGATCCCCTTGCGGGTCAGCGACCATCGGCTTCCCTGCTTTTTGATCAAGCCTCCGTCCTTCAGTTTTCTGAGGACTTCTCCATAGATATCACGGATCTCATAAGCGAATCTGTCCTTGAACTCCCTCTCTGAAATACCGCCGATACGGCGAAGGCCGAGAAACATGAACTCCTCAATGGCTTCCTTTTCAGTGACTTCATGGAATTCCTCAACGACCGGACTCCTGCCGGTGATTCCCCGGCATGATGCGTCCGCGTCGCTGATCTGTTCCGCGGCGCTGAGGTAGGTCTTCAGTTCCTGTTCGTTGCGATATCGAACACCGCCTACATATCCGCTGGCACCCAGTCCGAAGCCATAGTATTCCGCACCCGTCCAGTAGCCGTCATTGTGTCGGCAGACGAAACCGGGCTTTGCAAAATTGGAGATCTCATACTGCTCATAGCCGTAGCGGCCCAGCATCCGGCAGGCGTCCCGGTACATCTTCCGCTCGGCCTTCTCATCGGGGAGCGGATCATGATGCTCGTAAAGATATGTACCTTTTTCAAGGATCAATGAGTATAATGAGATATGCTCCGGCTCAAGCTCCGCCACACGCCGGATACTTTCTGCCAGATCACCGGTATCCTGTCCCGGCAGGCCGAACATCAGATCGACATTGATATTGTCAAATCCTGCCGCACGTGCGGCATGATAGTTCTTCTCAAATTCCCGGTAACTGTGGATACGGCCAAGAAGCGTCAGCTCGTCTTCATGGACTGACTGCAGACCGAAACTGATACGGTTTATTCCGGCCGCACGAAACGCGGAAAGCTTATCGGCATCGACCGTGCCCGGATTGCATTCCATCGAGATCTCTGCATCATCTGCCAGTTCAAAAGCCGAGCGTACCGTGTCCATGATGCGCCCGATCTGCTCCCCGGACAAAACGGACGGTGTGCCTCCTCCGAGATACACCGTCTCTGCGGCATCTCTTCCGGCGCCGGTGATCTCCCGGCACAGCGCCTGTACATACTGTTCTCTCGTCTCCTCGTCTGAAGGGAATGACAGAAAATCACAGTATGCGCATTTACGCACACAGAAAGGGATGTGAATATAGATTTCGCGCGGCTTACTCTTCATCAAGCTTCAGAACGCTCATGAACGCTTCCTGCGGGATCTCTACGCTGCCGACCTGGCGCATACGCTTCTTACCGGCCTTCTGCTTCTCCAGGAGCTTCCTCTTGCGGCTGATGTCACCGCCGTAACATTTGGCCAGCACATCCTTGCGCAGGGCTCTTACAGTCTCGCGTGCAATGATCTTGGAGCCGATCGCCGCCTGGATCGGAATCTCGAACAGATGACGGGGGATCTCATCCTTAAGGCGTTCGCACATCCGTCGGCCGCGCGCGTAAGCTGTGTCCTCATGGACGATGAACGAGAGCGCGTCGACCTGCTCGTGATTGACCAGGATATCGAGCTTGACGAGCGGTGCACGTTCATAGGCTGAGACCTCGTAATCGAGCGAGGCATAGCCGCGGCTGCGGCTCTTTAAAGCGTCAAAGAAGTCGTATATGATCTCATTTAACGGAAGCTTGTATTTAAGAACAGCTCTCGTCTCCTCGATATACTCCATACTCTGATACTGTCCCCGTCTCTCCTGACAGAGTTCCATGATCGACCCGATATACTCGCTCGTCACCATGATCTGTGCATCAACGACAGGTTCCTCCATATATTCTATCTCAGAGGGATCGGGCATATTGGACGGGTTGGTCAGTTCCATGCACTCTCCGTTGGTCTTGTGGATCTTGTAGATGACACTTGGCGCTGTGGTGACCAGGTCCAGATCATACTCGCGCTCCAGCCTCTCCTGGATCACTTCCAGATGCAGAAGGCCCAGGAATCCGCAGCGGAATCCAAACCCGAGCGCCAGCGACGTCTCCGGCTCATACTGAAGAGATGCGTCGTTGAGCTGCAGCTTCTCCAATGCCTCGCGCAGATCCTGATAGTCAGCCGCATCCGCAGGGTAGATTCCGGAAAAGACCATCGATTGTACCTTCTTATATCCGGGCAACGCCTCAGCGCATTCTCTGCCCTCCTCAGTGACAGTATCACCTACCCGGGTATCGGCTACACGCTTTAAACTCGCGGTGAAATACCCGACCATACCGGCCGAGAGCTCATCGCAGGGGATAAACTGTCCGGCACCGAAATATCCGACTTCAACGACCTCGGCGCTCGCGCCGGTCGCCATCATCTTGGCGGTCATACCGGGGCGGATCGTACCCTCCATCAGACGGCAGAACACGATAACGCCCTTATACTGATCATAAATCGAATCAAAGATCAAGGCTTTAAGCGGCGCCCCGGGATCGCCCACCGGCGGAGGGATCTTCGTAATCACGTCTTCGAGCACCTCGTGAATACCTACACCCTTTTTGGCGGAGATCTGAGGCGCATCCTCAGCCTCGATGCCGATGACATCCTCGATCTCTTTTATTGTCTCCTCGACATCTGCGCTCGCCAGATCTATTTTATTGATCACGGGAAAGACGTCCAGATCGTGCTCGAGGGCAAGATAGACATTGCCCAGTGTCTGTGCCTGCACGCCCTGTGTCGCGTCCACGACCAGGATCGCGCCGTCGCAGGCGGCCAGCGACCGTGACACCTCGTAGTTGAAGTCGACATGCCCCGGTGTATCAATCAGATTAAAAGTATATTCCTCGCCGTTGTCAGCCTTGTAGATGATACGGACTGCCTGCGATTTGATCGTAATGCCGCGCTCCTGCTCGAGCTCCATATTGTCAAGCACCTGCGTCGTCATCTCGCGGCTCGTCAGGGTGCCTGTCATCTCGATAAAACGGTCGGCCAGCGTCGATTTGCCGTGGTCGATATGTGCGATAATACAAAAATTGCGAATGTGGTCTTGCTGCATTCGGATCTACTCTCCTGTATGTTCTGTCATGAATATTTCCAGTGCCTCTCGGTCCTTGGCCCGTCCGGTATGGATCCGCGCCTGTATATCGGCAAGCTCCTCTGTGATCTGACGGAGCTGCTCTTCGGTAAACGCCGTCTGCGCTTTGATATATCTCCCCACAAAAGCGGGATGGATCTTCGCGATCCGGCCGATCTCACGGTCGGACTCACCTTGCTCGCGCAGAGCTTTGGTCAGCCAGATCAGTTTGAATTCGCGCCTCAGCATATAGAGGATCTGCCCCGGCTTTGTCTCCAGTCTTAAAAGCTCTCTGTATGCTGCAAAAGCATCTGGCCCGGATCTGACAGCCATCGCGGATGTCAGCTGAAAAATCGTGTCCTTAAGCTGTCTGGTTCCGATCGCTCTTACATCTTCAGCGGTGATCGGCTGCTCCGGCTCCACATAGCTGATCAGCTTCTCCATCTCATGATGCAGCAGGAACATATCCCTTCCGCACCACTCGATCATGGTCTGCGCTGCTGCAGGCTCCATGGGATGACCTCCGCGCTTCGCCGACTGGACAAGCCATTTTCTCAGTGTCCCGTCATCCGGCGTCGTCATCTCCGCCGCGAGGCCTGCCGTAAGAGTTGCCTTGTACATCCGGCTGCGCTTATCGACCGCGTCCTCGGAAAAGACAATATATACCTCTTTCGGGATGGCCTTGATCAACTCCACCATGGCATCATTAGCCTTTTTGAAGAACTGTGTGTCCTCCAAAAGGATCAGACGGTGGTCCGCCAGAAACGGTAGAGTCTGCGCCAGCGAGCAGATTTCCCCCGGGTCGACTCCCTTGCCTGAGAATGCAGAAAAGTTCATCGAGGGATTCTCCGGCATCAGAGCTTCTGTCAGCTGCCTCTTGAACTGATCTTTCAGATAAGCTTCTTCGCCGAACAGGACATAGAGATGCTCCAGTTTCCCGGAGCGTATATCCTCGCTGATTCTGTTGATGACCGACCCGGCCTCATTTCTAGCCATGCTTACTCCCGGTTATTTTGTCCTCACACGCTTCGCTGCGCTCCAAGGCGAAATACAAATGACCTTTCTCGCCTTTTACAGGTGTATAGAAGCACATTTTTACTCAATTATATTATCCCTTATTCTATGGTGAATCGTCAAGAAAAAGAGGTGGTATCAGACAGGTTTTGTCTGGCTCTTAAGCCAGTCTCTCTCCTCTTCTGACAGATGAGG
>OMSP01000128.1 GCA_900313775.1 uncultured Eubacteriales bacterium | reverse complement strand
CACGAGGACTATGAAGCCAGCCAGTGGCCGGTGTTCCTCCCGAAGCTGTATGAACTGTGGAAAGATCATCCGGATCCATCGCAGAACGTTCATTGCGATCTGTCCGTTAAATGGGGCGAAGACGGCAGGCTGCACTATGTCAATATGTAGGAGACAGGGGACGGTTCTCTGTCTCCTCGTCCACAATGTAGCGTTTCAGGGTGATAAATGTGTATTCCGTTCGGAATGCATATTTTTTTGATAGAAATATATAGAATACAAATAGAGGAAATGACTCTTTAATGATGAGATTATAATAAGTCGAAGAAAAGCGGCAGCTATTAGAAGAAGAAGGAGACAGAGAACCGTCCCGTCTCCTTAGTAGATTTCGTCGCCATTCAGTGATATTATTAATTGTTCGGTAACAAGATGAACAGCAGAAAGCAGCAAGAGATGAATATTGGCGATAAGTGGAAAGACTGGACTATAGATTCCTATATAGGCGAAGGTACTTACGGTACAGTATATAAAGTAGTCCGGAACGAATTTAACAGGACATATGAGTCCGCTCTCAAAGTCATCCGCATTCCGCAGAATAATGCGGAATATGAGTCTATCAAAAATGACGGGATGGATGAAAAGAGCGTAACTACTTACTTCCGCAGCCTGGTTGATGAGATCATCGGGGAATTTACGATGATGTCCAGACTGCGCGGCAACAGCAACATTGTCAGTTACGAGGACCACTCGGTAACGGAACTTACGGATTCTTTCGGATGGGAGATCTGTATCAGGATGGAGCTCCTGACGCCTCTGTACAAGTACCTTAATGATCACGAACTGTATGAGAGTGATGTGATCAGGCTCGGTGAAAATATATGCCGTGCGCTTGAAGTGTGTCAGTATTTCAACCTCATTCACAGAGACATCAAGCCGGAGAACATTTTCGTTTCCGCGTTGGGTGATTTCAAACTGGGTGACTTCGGAATCGCGAGGCAGATCGAGAAAACTTCAGCCGGAATGTCGAAAAAAGGCACCTACACCTATATGGCCCCGGAAGTATACAAGGGGCAGCCTTATGACGCAACGGTGGATATCTATTCACTCGGCATCGTGCTGTACAGATTTCTGAATAACAACAGAGCGCCGTTCATGCCGCCTTATCCGGAGGCTGTCACCTATCTGGCGCGCGAAGAAGCTAACAACAGGAGGATGTCCGGAGATCCTATGCCGGCGCCGTGCAATGCGCCGCAGGCTCTTTCGGAGATCATTCTCAAAGCCTGCGCTTTTGATCCGAAGGACAGATACAGCAGTCCTTCAGAGATGCGAAGAGCACTTGAAGAAATAGATGCCGGTGATCGTGAAGCAGGTCTGGTATATGCCGAAGGCCATATGCCGACGGATCCAAGCATGCTTCCTTCCTATGTTTCTCATGGAGAGAATTCCGCCATAAACGTTCTTGAAGCTGAAAGTGATGCTGCTGAAGAGACACTCGCTATGATTCCTCCGGTGAACGGTTTTGCAGCCGGAAGTGATGACACTGAGGAGACACTCGGCATGCTTCCGCCAAAAAGTGATTTTGCAGCCGAAAGCGATGTCACGGAAGGAACGCTTGATACGGTTCTTCCGAAGAGCGATTTTACAGCTGAGAATGAGGACACGGAGGAGACGGTAGGCATGATCCCGCCGGGCGGATTTGCATCGACCCTGTTGCCAACGGACAGTTCTTTTGATGACGAAGAAGCTACTTTGCCTATGCCTCTGCCGGAGCTGGCAGACGGTCAGGAGAATACTCTCCGGGAGACCGGTAATGCACAGGATGAAACGGAGCCGGTAAAACCGGGACGGAAGATCGACTGGAAAAAAGCCCTTCTGGCAGCTGCAGCAGTCCTGCTGCTCACTGTGGGAGGATTTGCTTTCAGCTGGTATCACCATCTTGTGCCTGATGTATACGGGATGGATGCCGCTGCTGCCAAGTCTGAAATCGAATCTGCAGGTCTTGTCTACGAGGAAAGCAGAGAATTTTCAGACTCCGTAGAGCGGGGCATGGTCATAAAGCAGGATACAGAAGCCGGTTCATATACTAAAAAAGGAACCGTTGTCAAGGTTGTTGTCAGTAAAGGTGCGGCCATACCTGCCCCGGATTTCGCCGGAAAGAGCCTGAAGGCTGCCGGGGAAGCCGCCGAAAAAGCAGCTCTCAAGGTTGAAAAATCAGGAGAGGAATTCTCAGATACCGTCGAAAAGGATCATGTCATCTCTCAGGATGTCGAGCCGGGTGCTGACTGCGAAGAAGGACAGGTGATCAAGCTTGTCATCAGCAAGGGCAAAGAGCAGGTCAAGGTTCCTGACGTCACTGGGAAGGGCGTTGACGATGCCACCAAAGAACTCGAAGGAGCCGGATTTACAGTAACTGTCGTTGATGTATATAACAGCGCTGATGTAGGAACGATAGTAGAGCAGTCTATTGCCAGCGGAGAATCGGTCGACAAAGGCTCCGAGATCACCATCAGCAAGAGCATCGGTGCCAAACCTGCAGCAAAGAAATCTACCGGCAAGAAGTCTTCCGGCGGAGGCGGCGGGAGCAGTTCTTCATATGATGATTATGATGACTATGATGATTATGAAGACTACGAAGACTACGACGATTATGATGATTACGATGACTCTGACGATTATGATGATAGCGACGACTGGGATGATGAAGAATAAGGAGACAGGGGACGGTTCTCTGTCTCCTTTTTCAATTACACTAACTCTGCATAATGCCGTCACCTGATCGTCAATATCGGGAGGTAAACTCATCAGCACAGTCGGGAGTACCCGACTGTTTTTGTTTTACTGAAAAAATAGAGGAACTGCTGCGGCCCGGCCGCAGCCCGGAGGTGAGGTGAAGATATGGCAAGAACAGCCAGACAACTAAGTGAATCAGGGATATACCATGTTATTTTGAGAGGCATCAACAGACAGCAGATATTTTACGAAGAGGCAGATTGCACATGCTTTATCAGACTGCTTGGCAAGTATAAATCTGTATCCGGGTACCAGCTTCTCGCTTACTGTCTGATGGGTAATCACGTCCACTTACTGATACGCGTGCAAAATGAATCCTTGGATGTCGTTATGAAACGGATCGGAGGAGCTTTTGCGTACTGGTATAACGGGAAATATGAAAGGACCGGACATCTGTTTCAGGACAGATTCAAAAGCGAGGTGATCGACAGCGAGCGGTACCTGATTGCAGCGCTGAGATATATATTGAGGAATCCTGTCAAAGCCGGAATGTGCAAAAGACCTGAGGATTACAAGTACAGCAGTGGCCGGGAATACTTGCGTGGGGGTGATGGGATAACAGACACTGAATTTGTTTTTTCGCTGATAGAGCCGCCGGCATTGGCAGAATTCATATCTGTTTGCAGTGATGACCGGTTTCTTGAAATAGAAGAGAAAGCGCCGGTGAGGCGGACGGATGACAGGGCCAAAACTATGATTCTGGATGAATTCGGTACATTTTCACCGGCAGTGGGAAAGCCGGGAGAGCGTAATGATTTATATGATTCGATACGAAAGCTCATCAGAGGAGGGATCTCAATAAGACAGCTAAGCCGGCTGACAGGGATCTCAAAAAAAGTGATAGAAAAAGCGCTGAAATAAAGGAGACAGAGAACCGTCCCCTGTCTCCTCTTGCGTATGATCCGGGAATTTTTTACAATTATAACAATAATGATTGGAGAGTAATTTGTAAGGGGATTGGTTTTGGAAAACAGCAAGAGAAGCGGAAGTATAATATTTCAGGTTGGCGTAATGTTTGTGGTCTGCATCTT
>OMSP01000126.1 GCA_900313775.1 uncultured Eubacteriales bacterium | reverse complement strand
GTATCACTTATTTCATGTTTTCCATTTCCTTGGCAACGGTATCCAGAGCCTCCTGAGGCTTCTTCTCACCGGAGACTGCCAGAGACAGCTCACGACCGAAGACCTCGATCAGCTGCGGAGCGTCGACCATGATCGGAACCATCTTGGCTTCCTCCATGACCTCAAGGACTGTCTTGTTCTGAGGATACTTCGCAAGGACATCGGGATCCTCAAAGACATCGGTTCTTGTCGGGGAACCGCCGGCCAGAGCACGGGCCTTGCAGTTGTCAAACGACTCGATCCAGGAGATGAAGTTCCAGGATGCCTGCTTGTCGGTCGCATTGCTCGGGATAGCCCATCCCCAGCCACCGTTCTGAGCATGGCCGCCCGGGATGTTAGCCAGAGCGCTGTTGCCCTTGACTTCGTCGATAGCTTCCTTCTCGATCTTCGGAAGCATCCAGTTGTGGGTGATATAGGAGGCAGCGCCGCCCTGTGAGTAGACATTGTAGGACTCATCAAGAGCGAAACCTTCCGCACCCTTGGTGGAAGCGTTCTTTACAGAATCACAGTAGAGCTCGAGAGCGTGGACAGCATTCTTGTCGTTGATCGTGATGTTGCCGTCATCGTCATAGAAGTAGCCGCCGCAGCTGTACAGGAAGGAGCAGAACTCCATGGAGATCGGGTCGCCGCGCTTCGCCTGGTTGACGGTACCGCAGAGATCCGGACCCTTCTCCTTGGTCACGAACTTCGCGATCTCGACATACTCATCAAGCGTATCGCAGGGCATCTTCAGCTCTTTGCCGGTCTCTTCTTTATACTTGGCCTGCAGATCCTTGTCAGCAAAGATGTCGGTCCTGTAGATCAGGGAGAACATATAGTTGTAGAACGGAATCATATAAGGAGTTCCGTCGACTTCACCGACCATCTCCCACATGGACTTCACATACTTGGAGGTGTCAAATCCGCTCTTCTCGATATAGGGGCTCAGATCTTCCATCCAGCCGGCCTCGACAAACTCACCGACCCAGTAGTTGTCGACGACAAGCACATCGTAGTTGCTCTCTTTGGCAGTCAGCTGAGTCATCAGCTTCTCATGCATGATCTCATAGTTGACGGCTTCGACATTGACCTTGACGCCTGTCTCTTCCTCATATTTGTCGAGAAGCTCAAGCACATAGTCAGTATCCGGCACCTGCTCCATCAGGATGTTGAGCTCTTTCTTGGAGCCGTCACCCGAGTCAGCAGCCTTGTCAGATGATCCGCCGCAGCCGGCAAGCATGGTCACAGCCATGGCTGCCACTACCAACAGTGACAATACTTTTCTCTTCATAATTGTCTCCTCCTTGTGTTGATTAATTGGTGATCGTTACTTCTGTATCTTTGTCAAAGACATGGATCTTGTCCACATCCATCACAAACCCTACATTGTCACCGACCTGAGCCTTGGTATCCGGCTCGGTCCTTGCGATGACGTTGGCGCCGCAGAAATTGAAGTACAGGAACACTTCAGATCCCAGCAGCTCATAGACATTGACCTCAGCGTGCATCTCACAGCTCGGATTGGTGGCCAGCACCTGCGTATCCGTCGCATGAAGATCCTCCGGACGGATGCCCATGGTCACTTCCTTGCCGGCATATCCGCCCTCGATCAGCGCCTTTGCCTTGGCCTCGGGCAGCTCGATCTCGTAATCGCCAAGTATAAGTTTCGCCTTGTCTCCCTCCGCCTGACAGGTCGCCGTAAAGAAGTTCATCTGAGGTGAACCGATGAATCCCGCGACGAACAGATTACAGGGATAGGCGTAGAGATTATGCGGTGTATCGATCTGCTGTACGATGCCGTCCTTCATGACCACGATCCGTGTGCCGAGCGTCATTGCCTCGGTCTGATCATGGGTAACATAGATCATGGTCGTTCCCAGGCGGTTGTGGAGCTTAGCGATCTCCGTACGCATCTGGACGCGAAGCTTGGCGTCAAGATTGGAGAGTGGCTCATCCATGAGGAAGACCTTGGGGTTTCGCACGATGGCACGTCCCATAGCCACACGCTGTCTCTGCCCGCCGGAGAGAGCTTTCGGCTTGCGGTCCAGATAGTCCTGCAGATCAAGGACCTTCGCCGCTTTCTCGACCTTCTCTTTGATCTCTGCCTTGGGGATCTTGTGCAGCTTCAGGCCGAATGCCATGTTCTCAAAGACCGTCATATGCGGATAGAGCGCATAATTCTGGAAGACCATCGCGATATCGCGGTCCTTGGGCTCGACCTCGTTCATCAGTTCTCCGTCGATGTACAGCTCGCCCGAGCTGATCTCCTCCAGACCCGCGATCATGCGCAGCGTCGTCGATTTGCCGCAGCCGGAGGGTCCGACAAAGATGATGAACTCCTTGTCCTCGATCTCCATATTGAAGTCCTGCACCGCTTTGACGCCGCTGTCCTCATATGTCTTGCAAATGTTTTTGAGTGTAATACTTGACATGATCTGTTCTTCCTTTCTTGAAAGGTTTACCTACTTGATCGATCCGAATGTCAGCCCCTGTATCAGGTATTTCTTGATAAACGAGGACAGTAGAATAACCGGCAGGATCGCAACGATCGTGGCAGCGCAGAGCTCGGCTATCTGTATGCCGGCCTGCGTCTCCAATGCCGCGATAGCCACCGGGATCGTTCGTGTCTTATTGCCGGTCAGGACCAGAGCGAACATGAATTCGTTCCAGCCGACCAAAAAGCTGTATACCGCTGTCGCCATGAGCCCCGGAGCGACCAGCGGGAAGACCACCCTGAAATAGGTCTGCAGCTTGGTACACCCGTCGATCTGCGCCGCCTCATCCAACTCCTTTGGTATCCCGTCGAAGAACGAGAAGAGCATCCAGATGACATAGGGCAATGTAAAACTCAGATAGGCCAGGATCAGCGCTACCCATGTGTCATCCAGAAACAGCTTCTTCATGATGGAAGCAAAAGGAACGACCAACACGATCGGCGGGATCATCTGGATCGCCAGGATGATCAGGCGCTCCTTGGTGGAACTGCCCTTCTTTCTGGTCAGCCAGTAGGAGGCCATCGATCCGAAGGCCACGGAGATGCCCGTCGCCAGCAGCGCGACCACTGCGCTGTTCAGGAAATTGCGCGCATAATCTCCCTTTTGGAAGATGTGGATATAGTTCTGGAATGTCAGTTTTGCCGTCAGATCAGGCGGCATCTGATAGGCCTGCGTCTTGGTGACCAGAGAGGTGCGCAGGATCCAGAACAGCGGCAGCAAAAAGAACAGACAGGTGATCGTCAATGCAATGTAGATGAGGATCTTTTTTCCGGTGCTTAACTTTTGATTCATAATGCCTCTTCCTTTTCTCAGTCGATGATCTGTATATCGTTTAGAGACTGCGCCATTACCGTGGCGTAAGGTTTCATTTTCTCTGCCATATCGTCGAACTCGGGGATCCCGATGCCGATCGATCCGGCATTTTTTGCCATCATGACATCGACATACGAGTCTCCGATCATGATGATCTGTGATGGCTTGATCGAGTAGCGGTCAGCTACCATCTCTATCATATCAGGTTCCGGTTTGTTGTGTGCGACTTCTGTCGGTGAGATCACAAAATCCAGATGATCATAGTCGTCATACATATTGATCGACTGTCTGGCTCTCGTCAGATTGTCCGAGGTCGCGATACCATAGGGGATGCCCGCCTCATACAATCTGCGGAAAATATCCGGGAACCCTTCCTGCGGGGAGATCGCCGCCTCCATATCGATCGTCGCGTCCCCCTCCTCAAATATTTCTCTCGCCAGTTCCCTGGCCACAGGCCACTTAGTGTGCATCTGCTGCATCAGAAGCGTCCCGGTGATCATGATCTCCTCTTCGGGAGCCGCAACGGCCGTCACACCGTCCGGCGTGACCCGTGTGACCCTGACTCTGTCATCTTCGCAGACATAACCGGCTTCCATCAGCTCCAGCCACTCGCATATCTGTCCGGTGTTCAGATGCTTCTCTGCCGCCCTGACTCTGGCCTGCATCAGTTCGCGCCAGAAAGCCTCGCTCTTGAAGAGCAGCCCGTCCTTGTCAAAAACTATGACCGAGGCATCGAACTCATTGCCGCAGACCGAAAACCTTCTCATAGGATCGCGGCGCCTCCGGAGATATCAAGCGCTACTCCGGTCAGAAAATCCGATTCCGGTCCGACCAGGAAGGCAACACCCTTGGCCACATCCTCCGGCATACATATCCGTCCGAGCGGCGTGTTGGCCACATAGTCGTCAAAGACCTCCTGAGGTGTCATGCCGCGAAGTTCGCCCTCCCAGACGATCTCGCGATCCTGCATGCTCGTCTTGACGAATCCCGGGCACACACAATTGACAGTGATCTTATACTTCGCGTACTCGACCGCGACATTCTGGGTCAGTCCGAGCACCGCGTGCTTCGAAGCAGCATAATGCGCCAGCATGCAGCCGGTCTTGAGTGAGGCCATGGACGCGGTATTGCAGATGCGACCGCCGTGTTCTTTCATATAAGGGAAGATCGCCTGCATGCCGAAAAACTGGCTCTTGCAGTTGATGTCCATATTGTCGTCCCACTCCTTCTCAGTGAGATCCGGATACGGCGCCATGGAGGAGACGCCGGCGTTGTTGATCAGGATGTCGATCCTGCCCTTGCCGAAATCACCGTTGATCTGCTCAAAGACCTGATCCATCTGAGGCCGGTCGATGACATTGAGCTGATAGGCGCGGTGCTCCTGCCCTCCGACCGGGGTCTCGAGGGAGGCCAGCGTCTCTTTTGCCGTCTCCTCATTCAGATCAGTCACGGCGACTGAAGCTCCCTGGCTGGCCAGCTTCTGCGCGATGGCGCGTCCGATGCCGCTGCCGGCGCCGGTGACGATGGCGATTTGTCCTTCAAG
>OMSP01000185.1 GCA_900313775.1 uncultured Eubacteriales bacterium | reverse complement strand
GGATCTGTCACCTCAATCTCATACTTCGCCCCGTTTTTCAGAGTAATCGTGAGCAGCTCCGGAGTGCTAAACGACTTCAGGCTCTTCAGCACCCAGTCGTTCTCCTCTTCCGTAATATGGATCAATGTATCATCCGTAAATTCCACGGTACGGATGCTGTCCATCGCCACATCGATTCCCAGAATCCCGAGCAGCTCGGAAAGTCTGATTTCGCCTTCTCCCGCAAGATTATAAGTGAACCCGTCGTAAGTGAAATCTACTGTATATGAGATAGCATAGGCAGAAAAGTCGGTCGCGACAAACTCGACGGTTTCTGCTGCCCGTGTTCCTTCTTCTGAAATATCCGCACTCTGTTCCGGGACAACCTCTGCCACAACGTCCTCAGCCCTGACCTCATTAAGAACCGCCTGAGTTGAATCCGCTGTGCTTACGACTTCCTCCACGACAGGAAGATGGATAACGGATACGTTCCCGGCATCCTCTGCACCAATCTCTTTTGAGAGCTGTTCTCTATTAAACACAAAGCTGATTGTCACCGCATCACTGTTGGGTTTGATCTCAACATACTCATCAGGAATTACATTTCCTTCTTCGTCTGCCTTTGGTACCAGGAAAGCGATGTCATAAAGCATCGTATTTTCGTTATCATAAATCTTTGCAGACTCATCGCCCTTCTGGGCCGCAATATCCTCCGCCTGATCATTCATTGCCTGGATATAGGCATCAAAAGCAGCCCCGTCGTTTTCCGGGGTAATCCGGCTTACCATAAACCTGGCATTATCCGGAATCGCATTGGGATCTTCCACTGTTGCGGTTACGTGTACGTTACTGTCACCGTAGATATATTTCGCCGTTTTATAGGCAAGGCCATAGTGCAGAACAAGCTCGGTATCCTCGGCAAGAGCCGTGAAATTCTCTCCGTCCGTACTATAGGCATAGCACACGCCAGTTCGGACTTCGCTGTCTGCAGAAGAGCCATCAGTCTTTCCATAGACAGGTATTGCTTTGATGGCTTTTATTTCCTGATCACCTATCGTAGCTTTGATATAGCTGTAGGTATCAAGATAGAGACGGTTTGTCCCCTCAACCGGAACGACCTTTGTCACCTCGCCGTCATATGGGCTGTTCATCGAAAGATCGAGGACATCTTCAAATTCAGGGATCGTCAGCCCTTCATAATCCTCACCGAAGCTCTCGCCGGTTTCGTCCACAATGGACATGGTCAGAGTACAGACCTTCTCGCCTTCCGCCATGTCTTCGTTAGAAGCTTCCGTCGTCTCCTCAGCTTCCGTTTTCTCATATCCGGATTCGTCGGTAGTTTCCCAGATTTCTTCTTCTGGCTGGTCTTCGATCATTTCCTGATCTTCCGCTTTTTTATTGACCAGTGCAAAGGGGCTGAAGCTGTCCGTATAAAAATCGACTGTTTCAGGCGCACCAAAATAAGCGGTGCTCTGTTTTACAGGCTCCACCCATAACTCAGCCGGATCAATGACAATATCAGACCTGTTCAGCTGCTCTGTGCGGTCTGCCAGTACCTGAAGTCCATCATTCACTGCGATATGCAGCACGTCAAAATCCGCGCTGTCAGAAAGGCCGAGTATCCCGGAGATGACCGGGGTATTAAAGAATTCAATGATAACGTGGATATCCCCGGCCTGCGGCTCTATTTCCACATACTCGCCGTCATACAAATCGCCGTTGAAATCGGCTTTCGGCGCAAGGAAGGCGATATCATAAAGTACGTTTCTGAAGTCACCGGCCTGTTCCCTGATCGCCGTGATGCAGGCATCATAAGGAGCCCCGTCCCATTCAGGATACATCATGCGAACAGAGAGATGTGCATTGTCCGGTAAGGCTGCGGCTTCCGGAATGGTCGCAGTCACTCTGATCTCGTCATCCTCGTAGACATACTCCTGCCTCTCTCTTCTTACTGAATAGTAAAGGAGAATGTCTGCCTGTCCCTCGATTTCCACGAAAGCAGACCCGTCCGGGCTGTATGACCACAGGGTGCCGGTAACCGCTTCGTGAAGAACGCCGTCCTCACCATACCAGGAGGAAGTGACGTCGCTCTTTCGTAAAACGGCAGCCCTCTCTCCATTGACTGTGGCATAATCGTAAGTATAATTCTCATAATAAACGCGGTCGGTTCCAGGCACCTGGGTCAGACGAACCGGCGCAATGTCCACAGGAGCAGTCTCAAGAGACAGATCTCCCGAAAAATCAGGAAGATAAAGATCTTCATATCCCTCGAGAGAACTTCCGTCCTGATCTACAGCGGACATCCTGAAGGTAACGGGGACAGGTGCCGAAACGGCCGGCTCATCTGCCGTATCTCCCTCATCCAGAAGCTCATAGGAGGTCTCGCTGTCAAACCCGTATTCGTCGTATTCCAGCTCCTGAATACCATCTTCCGTCTCGCCGCCGGGCACTTCTGCGTAGTCAAATTCTACTGGGACCGGATCCTCAAAGGAGGCTTCTTCGGCATATCCTTCATTCTCAGGATATGCATAGTCCTCGTAATACTCATCAGAGTATTCTTCCATCACCTGACCATCAGCCGGATCCTGATAATACTCTTCAGTGTAGCCGTCCATCAATTCGTCATCCGCCAGGGTGACGATATTGGTCTGCTGAACAGTCATGACGATCAACAGCATGATAGCAAGTGCTCGTTTGAGTTTACTGCGTTGTTTTGTTTTCATAGGATTTCCCTCCTTGAAAGTTTTGATTTATAATACGGGCAATATTAATGATATTGTATCAGATTTTCAATTTTTAATCAATAATTTGAATGTATTTAGTTACCATTTACAGACAAT
>OMSP01000123.1 GCA_900313775.1 uncultured Eubacteriales bacterium | reverse complement strand
TTCAAACAGACCGCCGATAAAGCTGGCTGCAAGGATCGCGCCGTAGGCCACGACACCGCCGCCCATCGATCCGGCTACGCCGCTCATGACGCCGATAAATCCGGAGCTGGTGCCCATGACACAGGGGAGTCTTGCTCCGATCGGTCCGATCGTCCACAGCTGCAGGAGCGTGATCAGACCGGCGATTAGCATCGCGTTCTGAATGACCGGGACCATCAGTCCGGCATCGCCGAGAGCACAGGCGCCGCCGATAACGAGGATCGGAGTCAGATTTCCGACGAACATTGCAAGGACGTGCTGCATACCGAGAAGGATCGCCTTCCCGAGCGGCACTCTGCCCTCGAGTTCATACTCGGAAGTAATATTTTTCAAGTTCTTGTCTTCCATCGAAATCTCCTTTCTATTATGATCTTTCTCCTACTGTAAATAATTATACATGGTTTACAAATAATGAACAACGATAGCATGTACCGGTAATCAGAGTTTAAAGATCAACAGGCCCACCAGACCCGGGCCGGTGTGGACCGCCATGGAGGCGGTGATCTGCTCAGTAAAGAGGATCTTTGCCTGCGGAAGCTGCTCCTGTACCATTGCCTTCATTTTTTCGGCTTCCTTAGGTGCGTCGCCGTGTCCGATGATGACCCAGCAGGGCACATCGGGATCCTCCATGGTGGAGACTACCTGATCAAACAGCTTCTCAAGACTGTGCTTGGATCCGCGCAGTTTGGTGACCGTATAGTAGATGCCCTCCTTATTGCAGGCGATGATCGGTTTGATATGCAGCGTGTTGGCGGCGATGAAGCCGACTTTTCCGATGCGGCCGCCGGCATGCAGATAGGAGAGCGTGTCCATATAGAACATCAGATGCGAGTCATAGCGCTTGTGTTCAAGACGCCGCGTGATCTCGTCATAGGAATAACCCTTCCGGATCATCTTCGCCGTCCAGATGGCAAAGATACCGCTGCCGACGGAGATGTTTTTCGTGTTAAATACATAGGAAGTCAACTCCGGCACTTCGTCTGCTGCCAGACGGAAGGTGTTGATCGTGCTGGAGAGGCCGTCGGAGATACAGACAGCGATCGTGTGGGTATAACCCTCATCGCGCAGTTTTTCATAGACATCGATGACATCGGCCGGCGAGGGCGTCGCCGTCGTCGGGATCTCTTTGGGAAACCTCTCATAGATCATCGGGGAGATCTGATAACCATCCTTATAATCGCATTCCGGATAAATGATATGGACCGGAACGACGCGGATATCGTATTTCTGTGCCAGATAGGACGGCACATCCCCGCAAGAATCAACGAGTACGGCAATTTTTTCTTCCATTTCAGATTTCTCCTCAGTTTTAATGTAAACAAGTGGTCTGCATATAATTGTACAGGATTGGCAGGGATATGTGCAAATAATCTGCACAAGCGTTAGAGCTTCTTCATTCTTTGAAGATATGTTACGAGCCGGAATCACACTGTCTGAACGAAGTGAGTTTGTGATTTCGGCTCGTGTATTACATATCTGAAAAGAATGTTAGAAGGTCTTCGCGAGGAAGCCTTTTGCATATAGCCCTGCCGGTTCCGGAAAATTATTATGCGCCGGGGTGCTTGGCGCGGTAAGTGTCGAGCGCCAGCTGCAGCCGGTGGACCGGCGACATGATTTCTGACAGCGATCCGTCGTGATTGAGGATGTCGATGATCAGCGCGATGTATTTGGTCATATCGCAGCTGTAGTAGTAGTCGCGCTTCAATAGCTCCGGCGTCTGATAGATCAGGTTGGTCGTAAAGATACCGTCGATCAGTCCATCTTCGTGTGCCTTGTCAAAGATCTCCATGCCCTTGGTGAAAAGACCGAAGGTCGCCATTGCGAAGATCCTCTTGGCCTTGCGCTTTTTGAGCTCAGCGGCCACCTCGAGCATACTCTCGCCGGAGGAGATCATATCGTCGATGATCAGCACATCTTTTCCCTCGACGTTGGAACCGAGGAATTCATGGGCGACGATAGGATTGCGCCCGTCAACGACCTTAGTATAATCACGTCTCTTATAGAACATACCCATATCCAGACCTAGCATATTGGCAAGGTCGATCGCGCGCCTGGCCGCTCCCTCATCCGGGGAGATGGCCATCATGTGATCGGCGTCGATGGTCAGATCATCGATCTGCAGGAGCAGTTCTTTGATGAACTGGTAGATCGGAGTGATCGTCTCAAATCCTGAGAGAGGGATCGCATTCTGCACCCGCGGATCATGCGCGTCAAAGGTGATGATATTTTTGACATTGAGTTTGGTCAGTTCCTGCAGGGCCACGGCGCAGTCGAGTGACTCGCGTCCCTCTCTCTTGTGCTGACGGCTCTCGTACAGGAAGGGCATGATGACATTTAACCGTCTCGCCTTGCCGCCGATCGCCGCGATGACGCGTTTCAGATCCTGAAAATGATCATCGGGGGAGAGACGGTTGACATGACCGGTCATGTTGTAGGTGATACTGTAGTTGAGGACATCGACCAGGATGTAAAGATCTTTGCCGCGAACAGATTCTTCGATAATTCCTTTGGCTTCTCCGGACCCGAAGCGGGGCGTGCTCGCCTCGACGATATAAGAGTCCTTCTGATAGCCGAAGTAAGAAGAGTCATTTGACTCCTGGATAGCCTTTTCCTTGCGCCAGGCGACGAGATAGGCATCCACTTTGCTGGCGAACTCGCGGGATCCCGTCAGGGGGATGATCCCGAGGGCGCCGACAGGCATGTTGTCAAGCGAGCGGTCACTGCGTGTTGTTACCATAATTTCCTTCTTTCTTTGCTGCGATCACACGTTTTTGCTGTCTGATATCGTCTCCGACGAAGGGCAGGAACTTGGATGAGTCCATCAGGCGGGAAAAGATGCGTTCCCCGTAGATGTCCTTGAACTGCTCAAGCGTCAGATTCGTCGAGATAATGGTGGCGAGCCTGTTTTCCGCGCGCCGGTTGAGGAAGGTAAATAATGCGGAGACGGAGAATCCGTTGGGAACTTCCGTGCCCACATCGTCCAGGATCACCAGATCGGCTCCGACTGCTCTTTTGTAGAGTGCGTCAGCCTGAGAGTCGCGTCTGAAATGCCTGTCGCCTGCCATGTCAAAGAACTCGGCGGCAGAGAAATAGACGACGAAGAAATGCCGGTCCATCAGTTCCTTCGCGATACAATGTGAGAGGAAGGTCTTTCCGAGACCTGTATTGCCGTAGAGGAAGAGATTCTGATAATCGCTTCCGAAGCTGTCGACAAACTGCTTGACGAGACCCAGGTTTTTCCTCATCAGATCATAAGACGACAGACCCGTCACCGGGTCGGTGATCGTCTTGGAATAATAAGCGGTTGAAAAATGGCGGAAGTTCTCGGTCTTGACTACTTCCGACAGATTGGACTCGCGCGACAGGAAATCAGTGCTCTCCTGCTTAAAGCAGACACAGCGTTTGCCGTCCACGAAACCGGTGTCATGACAGATCTTGCAGGTGTAGACGGGATCCAGATAGTCCGCCGGATAGCCGTGCTCACGCAGAAGCTGAAGACGCCGCTCTTTGTTCTCTTCGATCGAGCGGTAGTAGGCAGCCATGTCCTGAATGCTGTCATCCGTTCCTCTTAATTTGTGGCGGGCGAGAGTCAAAGAAGCCCCCGAAATGGCATTGTCGATCTCGGCCAATTCGGGGATTTTCTGATAGGCCTCCTCGCGGCGCGCTTCCTGGATCCGGTAGTTAGCCAGACGTCGCTGCGAGTAGGAATCCATAATGGAGTCAAATTGGGCGTTGGTCAGCGGCACGGGGCCTCCTTTTTGTATGGGTTAATTGCTCTGCAATAATCTCTTTTCCAGATCGTCCATGTCGTAGCTGCGGGAAGGTGCGTTGTTGAAAGGCGATGTCTTCTGCTCGGCTGTCTTCGCCGATCTGCCCGACCGTTTGGGATCGAGGCGTTTCACATCTGCCAGCGTCTTGATCCCGCGCTCATGCCAGTCGGTCAGGATCTTATTGGTGTGAGCAAAGCTTGGCTTGTGGATCGAGTCAAGTGTCCGCCCGCAGGCTTCCAGTATCACCTCCATCGGGAAGTGATACTGATCGAGCCATGAGCGGATGTATTCGCGCTCCGAATCGGCGGCTACCCGCCCCGAGATACCGCAGGCTTTCAGCACACGACTGCAGTTGCCCGCAAATGCGCTGTGCTCGTCGGCGTCGGCCCTGGCTTCTTCCACAGAAGCAATACCCTTCTCGGCCCAGGCCCTGGCGATCGCTTTCATATAATGGAAGCTCTTGTGTCCGCCCTCTACACTGTACTCGATCAGATATTCGATCAACTCTACCGGAAGATTCAAGTCATCCAGGAAATAGGAGATCGTATCCGACTCGGTCTTGGAGAGCGGTTTGCCGAGGTAGCACTCCGCCACATAGGACAACTCCGCAAAGTCCCTGCGGTTCCTGTAGGAACGCATATCAGAAACGGGGGCTCCGGGCGCGCCGCTGTCCTCTGCTGCCGGATCCGGGGAAGTGTCTCCGGTCAGCCGCGCGATCTCGATACCGCAAAGCTTGTGATCCGCGTCATAAGTCAGACCGATCAGACCTGCTTTTTCCCAGTAACCGAGAGCACGCATGACATCGCGCTCGGTGCACTCCAGACGATCTGCGATCTTCGCAATACTCAGATCACTGCCGGCAGCAGAAAAGCGCAGCAACAGAAGGTATGCCTTGACATACTCTCCGTTGGCCTCCGCCATATATTGATCGATGAATTCATTGTCGATTAAGGTGATGCCACCCTGACAATTATTGCGAATCTTCAGATGCGTCATTGTTGCTAAAAACCTCCGTTGCAAATGAATTATATCATCTGACGGAGGCTATACCAAGGGGGAAATACCCCCTGTCGCAACCTTTTTTGTGCATAACATTCTGTGGAAAATGTGGATAACTAACGCCCGCATAAATCATCTGCGATTTTTACTACATTGCCGGCGCCCATAGTTATCAACAAGTCATTTTTTTGACAATGATCGAGGACAAAATTTTCTATTCCGGAGAAGTCTCCGAGGTAGTAGGCGTCGACTCCGCGCTCCTTTAAGGCCTCGCATAACAGCTCGGAGGAAACGCCGAGATCATCGGTCTCGCGGGCTGCGTAAATATCGGGCAGGATGATGTGGTCAGCGCCGGAGAGCACCTCCACGAACTCATCAAACAGCGCCTTGGTGCGCGTATAGGTATGCGGCTGGAAGATGCACCAGACATCGTCGTGATCCACGAGCCTGGCCATGGCCAGTGTTGCGCGGATCTCGGTCGGATGATGGGCATAGTCGTCGACGATAGTGATGCCGTCGACCGTGCCTTTATACTCGAAGCGCCTAGTCGTTCCGTGGAAGGAGAGCAGTCCCCTCTGAGCCACAGACAGCGGAATGCCCAGTACATCCGCCGCAGCCATAGCCGCGACCGAGTTGGTGATATTATGTCTGCCGGTGACAGACAGGCTCACGCGCCCCATGTCCTCCCCTTTGCGGTAGAAATGATAGTTCGCGTAGCCGTCACTCTCGTAAGTGAAATCATTGGCATAGTAGTCGTCGACCGGGTTGGTGCCGAAGGTGACGATCTTGCATTTTAATCCCTGGGTGATCGCCTTCAGATAGGGGATCTCCCCGCCGATGATCAGTGTCCCGTCCGCGGGAAGCCTGCCGGCGAATTCATGGAATGAATGGCGGATATCCGCCAGATCTTTAAAGAAATCAAGATGATCTTCGTCGATATTGAGGATGATGGCGACCTTGGGATTAAAGTGAAGGAAGCTGTTGGTATATTCACAGGCCTCCATCAGGAAGTATTTGTCCGAGCCGATGCGCACATTTCCGCCAATGGCTTGCAACACTCCGCCGACAGAGATCGTCGGGTCGGTGTCCGCCTCAAGGAGGATGTGAGCGATCATCGAGGTGGTCGTGGTCTTGCCGTGTGTGCCGGCGACTGCGATCGGTGTCTTGTAATTATTCATGAGCTGGCCGAGCAGTTCGGCGCGGGAGAGCGCGGGGATATTCTGTGCGCGCACTTCCATCAGCTCTTCATTGTCCTCGTGAATAGCGGCTGAGTAGACGACCAGATCGATGTCGGGACGGATATTGTCCGCGATCTGTGAGAAATAGACGGTCGCGCCGTGTTCGATCAGACGGTCGGTCAGATCGCTCGGGGTCGAGTCCGATCCCGAGACCGTAAACCCGCGGTCCATCAGGATCTCGGCCAGACCGCTCATACTGATACCGCCGATGCCTATAAAATGGACATGGCAGGGTTTGTCAAAATCAAGTTGGGTCATATCAGAATTCCTCATCTGTTCCATAGTAATGCCAAGCTATGGAGAAGTCAAATCACGGTAAATATGCTAAAATGACTCTGTATCCTCTTCCTCGGGAACCGGCTCCGGGAGCCACAGATGGACCTGTTCGATCCGGTTTTTGTCGATGGATTCGACGACCATCCTGATGCCGTCGGCATACACTTCATCGCCCACATCGGGGATGCGGTCAAGCTGTTCCAAAATGAATCCGCCGAGCGAGTCATAGTCCTCGGAGGTGAGAGATATATCCAGGCGTTCGCAGAGATCATCGAGGCTGATCGCGCCTTCCGCCAGGTACTCGCGGGGAGCGATCTCGAAGATGAGCTCGTCGCTTTCGTCGTCATACTCATCGTGTATCTCGCCGACGATCTCCTCCAGGACATCCTCGAGCGTGATGACGCCGGACCAGTCGCCGTACTCGTCCACGACGATGGCCATGCTGGCGGAGGCTTCTTTCATCTCAGCCAGCAGTTCGCCGATCTTTTTGTACTCAAAGACGAAGCGCGCTTCGCGCATGATGTCACGGACAGAGAAGGTCTCGCGCGACTGATCGCCGTAGATCAGAAGATCTTTCATATTGACGATACCGACGATATGGTCGGGGGTCTCTTCATAGACAGGGTAGCGCGTGTATTTGTCTTCGCGGAAAATGGCGAGCAGGTCATCGAAGGAACTGTCGGCCGACAGGATCGAGACATGGACGCGCGGGATCATGACTTCCTTGGCGGCTGAGTCCTTGAGTTCAAAGACATTGTGGATGATATCCTTCTCGTCTTCTTTGATCAGACCCTCCTCGTGGCCGACTTCGACGATCGTCTCCAGCTCCCCGGGTCTGAGCAGTGTCTGAGTGTCATCCGGGCGCACGCCGAACAGTCGCAGCAGTCCGTTGGCCAGTGTGTTGATGCACCAGACCAGAGGCGTCAGGATGATCATGATGACAGTCAGGGGTCTGGCGTAGATGAGTGCCAGTTTTTCAGAGCGGAGCGTGGCGATGGTCTTGGGAGTGATCTCACCGAAGATCAGGATCAGCAGCGTGATGATACCGGTCGCCAGACCGATAAAACGTCCGCCGAAATGATAGGCGATCGAAGCCGTGATCGCAGAAGCCGTCAGATTGACGACG
>OMSP01000125.1 GCA_900313775.1 uncultured Eubacteriales bacterium | reverse complement strand
TCGATGATATGGTGCGAATTCTTGCCGGTGAGATAGTGGATGTGCAGCGTAATGCGTGCCTCCCGTGTCAGTGCCATAAAGAACTCTTCGATAAGTTCCGTATCGAAGTTGCCGCATTTCTCAGTCGGTATCTTCAAAGCCCAGCCCAGATAACCGCGCCCGGAGATGTCGAGCGCTGTCAGGACCAGAGCCTCATCCATCGGTATGATCGTGCTGGAGTAGCGGGTGATGCCGCGCTTTTCGCCGAGTGCCTGATCGATCGCCTGCCCGAGGCAGATCGCCACATCTTCAACTGTGTGGTGGTCATCGACATAGGTATCACCGTCACAGACGACGGTCAGATCACAGCGGCTGTGCGCCGCGAACAATGTAAGCATGTGATCGAGGAATCCGACGCCGGTGTCGATACTGCTCTGCCCCGTGCCGTCCAGATTCAAAGAAAGATTTATTTTTGTTTCTTTCGTATCTCTTTTAATATCTGCTTGCCGCATACGGCCTCCTCCTATATGATTTCAGCTAATTCTTTAAGAAGAGCGTCCATCTGTTCATCGCTTCCGATCGAGATGCGGTTATAGTTACTGATGGCAGGATCATCGAAATGTCTCACCAGGATGTAACGCTTTTTGAGTTCTTCATAGAGTTCTCTTCCGTCTATCTTATCATGTCTGACAAAGACGAAGTTAGCGAGAGAGGGCAGCACACTAAAGCCCATCTTCCTAAGCGCAGCTGTCACGTGTTCTCTCGTTGCCCGTATCTTTTCGGCATTCGCGCGGTAATAGGCGTCGCTGTCAACGGTCGCCTCAGCAAGCTTCATTGTGAGACGGTTGACATTGTAGGGATTAGTCGCGTACTGGATGCTTGCGAGATCTTTGATAAGTTCGGCATTGCCGACCGCCACGCCAAGCCGGCCTCCCGCAAACGACGCGTATTTGGAAAATGTCCTTGAGACAAGGAGGTTGTCATATTGTTTGGTCAGCGGGATCGCGCTCTCGGCTCCGAAGTCCACATACGCCTCGTCGATCAGCACCAGGTGATCGGGATTCGTGCGAACGATCTCCTCGATCTGTCCGGTCGTCAGAGCCTGTCCGGTCGGAGCATTTGGATTCGGTATAACGATATTCTGCCCCAAACCGCAGAAGTTGCGATAGTCGATCATGAGACCGTCGGCCATCGCCACCCGGTTGACATTAATTCCGTGGAGTCTAGCGATCACCGGATAGAAGCTGTAGCTGATCTTTGGGTAGGCGATCGCCTCGTCCTCATCGACAAAGGCCATGAAAGCGAAATTGAGGATATCATCAGATCCGTTGGACAGGAAGATATTGTCGGACTCAACCCCGTAGAGTGCAGCCAGCTTCTCCTTGAGTGTTCTCCCCGTCGGATCCGGATAGAGGCGCAGAGCCTCCAGGTCTGCCCGTGACAGCGCGTTCAGTACGGCAGGTGCCGGAGCATACGGAGATTCATTCGTGTTCAGCTTGATATAGCTGCCGTCATTTTTCTGTTCGCCCGGTGTGTATGATATGAAGTTTTTATAATCCTTCTTTATATACCTGCTCATTATTTCCTCGCTTCAGCAGCGCGGGCGTGCGCTTCGAGATCCTCCTCGCGTCCGATGCGGGCGATATCGTCCGCGTCACGCCGTATCGCTTCCTCGGAGTAGTAGGAGTACTGCATTTTCTTAATGAAATCATCGACTGAAAGCGGGCTTGAGAACCGCGCGGTACCGCTGGTCGGCAGCGTGTGGTTCGGACCGGCAAAATAATCGCCAAGCGACTCGGTGCTGTTCTTGCCGAGAAAGACTGAACCGGCGTGTTTGATCCGGTCGAGATAATCGAACGGCCGGTCGACACAGACCTCAAGATGCTCGGGAGCGATCTCGTTGCTCATGTCGATCGCGGTCTCGATATCGGGAGTTATGATGATCTTGCCGTTGCGTTCGATCGAGGCTCCTGCGATATCAGCGCGCGGGAGTGTCGGGATCTGCTTTTCCAAAGAGGCGGATACGGCATCGGCCAGTTTCTGAGAATCGGTGACGAGTACCGCTGTCGCGTAGGCGTCGTGTTCGGCCTGGGAGAGCATATCGATCGCGACGATATCGGGATCGCAGGTTCCGTCCGCGACGATCAGGATCTCGCTCGGACCGGCGATCATATCAATCGCTACACGGCCGAAGACCTGCTTTTTGGCTTCGGCGACATAGGCATTGCCCGGACCGACGATCTTGTCGACCTTCGGGATCGTCTCTGTGCCGGATGCGAGAGCGGCGATTGCCTGCGCGCCGCCGATACGGAAGACCCGGTCGATGCCGGCTATCTTTGCCGCCGCCAACAAGGAGTCTTTGATGACGCCTCCTTTGGCCGGGGTGACCATGCATATCTCTGCACAGCCGGCTAGTTTTGCCGGAATACCGTTCATCAGCACTGTCGAAGGATAGGCCGCCGTGCCGCCCGGCACATAGATGCCGACTTTCTCGATCGGCAGGATCTTCTGACCGAGGACGACACCCGGACGGTCATTGAGCATGAAGCCGGAGCGGATCTGGTTTTTGTGGAAAGCGCGGATGTTGCCTGCTGCTTTCTCAAGCGTTGTACGCAGTTCGGGATCGAGACGGTCATAGGCTGCGTCGATCTCCCCGCGAGTTACTTCCAGCGCCGTATCATCCATCAGTTTATCGAGGCGCCTGCAGTATTCGCGCACAGCGATATCACCGCGCTGTCTGACATCACGGATGATGTCGGAGACAGTGTCAGCGACATTTGTAGGCATTTGGGTACGCAGAAACAGTTTGTTACCGCTGATCTCTTCGTATTTATACTGGCGAATCATAACTAACTTATCCTCCATGCTGTATTATAACAGTTCTTTCTTCTCACTTCAGTATTGTATCACGCAAGTTTTCACTCAGCGCTTCCGTGATCGCTCGGATCGAATCGGATTTAAATTTAAAGCTTGCTTTATTGGCGATCAGCCGCGCGCTGACAGAGACGATCTCTTCTCTCGGCTCAAGTCCGTTAGCTTTTAAAGTGTTGCCGGTCTCGACCAGATCGACGATCACATCGGCCAGCCCGAGAAGCGGTGCCAATTCGATCGAGCCATTCAGCCGTATGATGTCGATATCACGGCTCTTCTGATGATAATACCGGCGTGCGATATTGGGGAATGAGGTCGCGACCTTAAGGGTCTGTTCAGTGTTATCGCGAAAACCTTCAGGCGCGGCGACCATCATCCGGCAGGCGCCAAGCTGCATATCGAGCAGTTCATAGACATTGGCGCCTGTCTCCAGCAGGATATCCTTGCCGACGACACCGATATCGGCGGCGCCCCGCTCGACATAGATAGCGACATCGGATGCCTTCACCCAGAAGAAACATACGCCTTTTTCTTCATTTTCAAATAATAGCTGACGCGTTTCCTCCATGACACCCGGTGCAGCGTAGCCGGCCTCCTCAAAGGCCCTGTACACTTTTTGACCAAGGCGGCCTTTCGGCAGCGCGATATTGACATACTCACGTTTCATCGCAGACCTCCCCGTCGACCAGCCGGACTGTTCTTCCCGCTCTCAATGCAGAAGGTCTGGTATTTTGCACGACAACAGATTTGCCTGCTCCGCGCAGTTCGGAGACCGCCTGACTCACGGCGGCGACATCATCGGATGGATCGCAGAGGAAGAGGATGTCGACATCATTTTCTCTGGTTTCCTGACCGAGTGCCTCCAGCTTGCTCAGGGATACGGAGAATCCGATGGCACCGCTCGCGCGTCCCATGCGCTTCATCAGGTGATCATAGCGTCCTCCGGAGAGGACAGAAGAGGTGATCCCCTCTACGAAACCCTGAAAAATGACACCGTCGTAATAGCCCATATGTCCGGCGACTGAGAAGTCGAAGCGGATACGTCCGTCGAGACCTTCAGCTACGAGTATATCACGGATCATTTTGAGCTCTGCAGCAGCTTCCTGCATCTGCGCGCCGACGATAAAGCGATCCATCCGGCTGATCACTTCATCCATAGGACCGTAAGTCTCTATCATCGCGGTGAGGGCATCGGCAAGTACCGCGGAGACACCGTTGCTTTTACAGATCGCCGCGCTCTCATGTGCATTCTTGTTGCGTATACAGGAGAGGATGGCGTCAGACGCCTCTTCAGGAAGGGCCAGCAATTCGATCAGCCCCTTGACCATTCCCATATGGGAAATGTCCAGGATATAATCAGCGCCGAGTTCTTCGAGAGAGCGTGCGGCCAGCGTGATGACCTCGCATACATCATAATCGGACAGATCACCGATACACTCGATGCCTGTCTGCATGATCTCACGGAAATCGGGGCTGCCCGGGATCAGGCGGTAGACTTCGTCGTCGTAATAATACTTCTGGACGACACCTTTCTCGTCTGCGGAGTTTTTTGCGATCGAGAGTGTGACGTCGGGTTTTAAGGCCATCAGCCTGCCGACCGGATCCGTAAATGTAAGGATCCCGCCGTAACCGATAAAGCTCTTGTTTCTGGCGTAGAGCTCATAGTCCTCGAATTTGCCGGTCCTGTAGAGCTGATAACCGTACGACTCGTAGAGAGCGCGCAGATCATAGACGGCGCGCTCGGAGTTTTTCAGAAGGTTGGCATAGTCTTTTTTCATGGTTTCTCCTCGGCAAGCACTTTAGTACGCTACTATGCTAACACAGTAGAGAAGAGAAGTCAAATATTATATCCGGAAATATATTATAAATATGAAGTTCGAATGACAGAAACCGGAGTATTTGATAGTCTGGAGATGTGCTGGTAATAGTGATCGTCCGTAAAATCAACTCCGGGCGCAGAGATTAAGCAATTCCAAGGTGCGCAAGCGCCTCTTTAAAAACCTGAATGTCGGGAGAATAGGAGATAAGGGAGGGGGCCTTTTTGACCGGCACCCAGAATGCGAGGCTCAGTTCGCTCTCCTGCGGAACGGGGGCTTTGAGTCCTTCCAGGCTTTTTCCGAGAAAGAATGTCACCGTGCGCTTATCGCCGGGCAGAAAACTGTCCACCGTGCGGGAGAATGAGGAGTCGATCTCGACTTTGATCCCGGTCTCTTCCAGCACT
>OMSP01000032.1 GCA_900313775.1 uncultured Eubacteriales bacterium | reverse complement strand
GGATGTCATCGACAGACCGATGAAATCGCTTGATATGATACATGTAATTAACGGCTGATAGCGCCGGTTACCGGGCTCGGCATACCTCGCCAAGGACGCCGGCGTACATCGCACGTAAGGTGCTGACTTCGTCTCTGACATGTCACCACCGCAGTGCTCATAGCAGAAGGAGGGATAACATGGCGAAAGAATTTGTGGTAGCAAATACGATTGAGGAGGCGCTTGCTGCGAAAAATCCCGGCGCAGTTTTCCTGGCCGGCGGCACCGAGATCAACCGTCTTGACTCGTCCGTCGAAGCCGATACCCTGATCTCTATCCGCGGTATCAAGGATCTGGCCGCCATCTCCGAGCAGGGAAATGATATCTGCATCGGAGCGCTGTGCACATTCCAGCAGGTGGTGGAGAGCGATATTGTGCCTGATTGGATGAAGGAAGCCTGTCTGTTCATGGCCTCGCGCACCAAGAGGAATATGGCGACGATCGGCGGTAATATCGCCGTGCGCCGTACGGACTCCTATCTGGCCGCGACGCTTCTGGCCGTGCAGGCCAAGGTCAAACTTGCGCAGGGAGAGGCTGTTGATTTTCTCGACTATATCGGCGGTTCCGGCTGTGGTGACGGACAGGGGAGCTGCCCTTACGGCGATGCGCTGATCGAGAGTGTGATCATTCCGAAGGATATGGCATTTGTCGAGTCAAAACGCACTGCCAATACAGCGCAGAGCCATGCGGCACTGACTGTTGCCTTCGCGGCGAAGGAGAAACTCGATGACGTGAGCATGGCAGCGGCAGTCAAGAATGGCGGGATCTATTATCTGCAGGATCTGATGACTGCCATCCGCGAGGATCATGATGTGAGTGAGGAGAAGCTCATTGATATGGTGCTCACATGCAAGGGAGCGTCCTTCCCGACCGATATGTTCGGCAGTGAAAAATACAAACGCTACATCCTTGGTGTGACCGTGGCAGGTCTGCTCGCGGACGCAAAGAAAGGAGGGCTCTCATGATTACCTGTATAATCAACGGAAGAGAAAAGAGCTTTGATGTCGATCCGACCATGCGTCTCCGCGAGATGCTCGTGGCGGACGGCCATTACTGTGTACGTGATTCCGATGACGCCGAGGGCTTCTGCGGCAGCGACACAGTGTTGGTGGACGGAGTTCCTGTCTTCTCCAACCTGATGCTGGCCGGCGAAGTAGACGGATGTGAGATCATGACACCCGATATCCTCGGTGACTGCCGGCATCTGTCTATCGTTCAGCAGGCGATGATCGACGCGGGCGTCGTGGGCAGTGCATACAACGCTCCGGCGGCAGCGCTTCTGCTGACCTGGCTGCTTGAGAATAACCCGGCTCCGACCAAAGAGGATATTAAAGATGTGCTCTCCGGTATCTTTATCCGCGATGCCGGCTATGAGCATTACTATATGGCGGTCGATCTGGCGCTGGAGAAGATGAAAGACGGTAAATATACTACTGTCACAGCCCCGTCATTCCGTGACGAATGTAAAGTCATCGGCAAGCCGGGACAGAAGATCGACGGACCGACACTGGTTGCGGGAGAGAGAGCTTTCGTTGAGGATTATGTTGACGACGACGCATATCATCTGGTCGTTCTGCGTTCTCCGTATGCGAGTGCCTATATCAACAGTATCGACACCTCCGAAGCGGAGAAGGTCGACGGAGTGGTAAAGATCATCACGGCATACAATTGTCCGGACGTCTATTATATGCAGGCAGGGCAGGGCAATCCCGAGCCCTCACCTCATGACAGAAGGCTGTTCAACTACAAGGTCCGTCATGTCGGTGACCGGGTGGCGGGTATCGTGGCCGACACTCTTGAGGCAGCGATCAAAGCACGCGATCTGATCAAAGTCGACTATGATGTGCAGCCAGCGGTCTTCACGGTAGAGGAAGCCATGGCTGAGGGGGCTCCGCTGGTACACAACGGACCGGTCGAATTTGGTGTGGGTGCGCCTGATGACATCGATGAGTACAATGCTCTGCAGGGCGATCCGCGCGAGGGCAAGGTGTATTATCCCTTCCCGCTGCACGCTGATATCCACAAGAATATAGCTGCGTCCAACAAGGGCGGCATAGGAGATGTCGAGAAGGCGTTTGCCGAGTCGGACGCGGTCGTAGAGCACACCTATCAGACCAGTCAGATCCAGCACACACCGCTGGAGACACATATCTGCTATGCCAAGATGGACGCCGGTCGTCTGACCGTCATCGCGGCGACCCAGGTACCTTACCATGTCCGCCGTATCGTCGGCTGGGTCACCGGTCTTCCGGAGAACCAGATCCATGTCATCAAAAAACGTGTCGGCGGCGGCTATGGTGCGAAGCAGGATATCCTGATCGAAGACCTGACAGCCTATGCGGCATTTGTCACGGGCAAACCGGTCCTTGCACATAATACGCGCGAGGAGGAGTTTATCGCGAACTCTACACGTCATCCGATGCGTGTGCATGTCAAGATGTCTGGCAACAAGGACGGCAAGATCACCGGCATCTTCATGGAAGTCTGCGCGAACACAGGCCCGTACGGGAACCATGCGCTGACTGTGCCGATGAACAGCTGCTCCAAGACACTGCCGCTGTTTAAGGTCGACAATATGGCCTATGACCTGAAGGTCTTCTATACGAATACACCGCCGGCCGGAGCTTACCAGGGCTATGGCACGCCGAAGGGCACCTACGGTCTGATGATGGCGATGGCGGAGCTCGCCGACAAGCTCGGTGTCGACTACAAAGATATGGTCCTTCAGAATCATGTCGAAGAAGGATATATGCTTGAGATCCTGAAAGGTCTCGGCGAAGGCCGTGAGGGAAATGTCGTACCGGTCGGCTCCTGCGGACTGAGAGAAGCGGTCGAGCAGGGATGTGAGATGATCGAGTGGGGCAAGAAGGAAGAGAGCGATGATCCGGATGTCAAGATCGGCAAGGGCTTCGCAATGATCATGCAGGGATCCGGCCTGCCGGGTCTGGATCACGCGGAGGCGATCGCCAAGCTTGAGACGGACGGTACAGTCATCCTCAATTCCGGTGGCGCCGATATCGGAACCGGACTGGATACTATTTCAGCGAAGATCGTATCTGAGATCATGTGTCTGCCGA
The DNA here is from genome assembly GCA_900313775.1 of uncultured Eubacteriales bacterium. Lineage (GTDB taxonomy): Bacteria > Bacillota > Clostridia > Lachnospirales > Lachnospiraceae > RUG842. The sequence goes on along the minus strand of OMSP01000032.1, from coordinate 2,226 downwards.
TGGAGAAGATCTCCGTTATCTCCGGCGACACGGACTCCTGCGCCTTTGATACAGGTTCCTACGCTTCCTCCGGTACCTTCTTCTCGGGGAATGCCTCCGTCATGGCGACGAGGAAACTCAAGGAGATGACGCTCGCCGAGGCGGCGCTGCAGATGGATGAAGATGTGGCGGATCTCGATGTCCGGGCTCCGGGTGAGGTCTACTCAAAGAAGACCGGCGCTGTGCTCACCTACGGTGACCTGTCGCATGCGGCAGTAGCCGGTGACGGACGCGGCCAGGTGATCGCTCACGGAACCTATGTCACGACCAACAGCTCGATCCCCTACGGCGCGCATTTCGCCCAGGTGGCGGTCAATGTCAAGACCGGTCATATCGAGGTGCAGAAGTTCTATGCGCTGCAGGATGCCGGTACGCCGATCAACCCCGAGGTGGCGCTCTGCCAGATGTACGGAGCAGCGCTCAAGTCGATCGGACATTCGCTGTATGAGGACATGATCCTCGACGAGGACGGTCGCTGTGTCAATGCAAATATGACCGACTACGGCGTACCGATGATCTCCGAGCAGCCTGACGACTTCAAGGCGGTGCTGATCGATGTGAACGACGCCTACGGACCCTTCGGAGCGAAGTCGATCTCCGAGATCGCCTGCAACGGCGCGGCACCGGCCATCGGTATCGCGATCCACGACGCTGTCGGCGTCTGGCTGCGCGACTGGCCGATGACTCCGGAGAAGGTATTGAAGGCGCTCGGCAAGATCTGAGCAAACTGGAGCTGACATGCTCAAGATACTGACGTCGATCGATAATATACTCTATTATCCGATCCTGATAATTATTATGGCAGCGGGCGGCCTGTGGTTCACAGGCCGGACCCGCTGTGTTCAGATCAGGAAGTTTAAAGAATCATGCAAGCTGATCGTTGAGAAGCCGACCCGGGGCGCGAAGGTATCCTCTTTTCAGGCGCTGATGGTCTCGACCGCATCGCGTGTCGGCACCGGCAATATCATCGGGGTATCCACGGCCATCTGTCTCGGAGGACCGGGAGCGGTGTTCTGGATGTGGTTCATGTGTATCATCGGAGCGGCCTCCGCTTTCATCGAGAGCACGCTTGCGCAGATCTTTAAGCAGAGGGATAAAGGAGGCGGCTGTTACGGCGGACCGGCCTTCTATATTCAGCGTGTTGTCAAGGGCAGGCGCTGGCTGTCCATCCTGTTCTGTTTCTTTTTGCTCGCCACTTATGCTTTCGGTTTTCAGCTGCTGTGTTCCTTTAATCTTCAGTCGTCGTTTGCGGCCTACTCTTTCTACGATCCAAAGACGACACCGGCGATCGTCGGAGCAGTCCTGGCACTCCTCACGGGATACTGTCTGTTCGGCGGGGGCAAGAGGATACTGCGTCTGACAGAAGTCGTCGTACCTTTCATGGGTCTGTTTTATGTAGCAGTCGCATTGATCATCATCTTTGCTCATATCAGATTCATCCCGACCATGTTCGCGGAGATCTTCAGGGACGCGTTCAATTTCAGGGCTATCTTCGGAGGTATGTCCGGATCCTGTCTGATCTACGGCATCAAGCGCGGGCTTTATTCCAATGAGGCCGGCGTCGGATCTGCACCAAATGCGTCAGCTTCCGCGGAAGTATCTCACCCGGTCAAACAGGGGCTCGTACAGACGGTGTCCGTCTATATCGATACGATGCTGCTTTGCACGGCCACTGCGCTGATGTGCCTCAGTTCCGGGGTCCGGCATGCACCGGAGACATCAGGTGCTCCCTATGTACAGGCGGCGATCTCGACCGTCTTCGGAAAGGCGGGCCCGGTCTTTATCACTGTCGCGATGGCGATGTTTGCATTTACGACTCTGCTGGGCAATCTTTACTATACGGATAATGCCCTGACCTATATGAATCACAATAAAAAGCCGTCCAAGAGGTTCATGAACGTCTTTTATATCGCATGTGTGGCCGTTATCTTTATAGGGGCTGTCATTCCGATGGATGCCGCGTGGGCGTTTGCTGATATTTCGATGGGCGGTATGACTCTGATCAATCTTCCGTGCTGCCTGGTCCTTTCGTCTTTTGCCCTCAAGGCGCTGAAAGATTATGAGGCGCAGGAAAAGCAGGGAAAGGACCCGGTATTTACGGCTTCCGGCATCGGTATACCTGAGGAAGAGGAAAACTACTGGAGATAGTATTCTTTATTTGGGAGCGGTACCGTTCAGTATATCTCC
>OMSP01000142.1 GCA_900313775.1 uncultured Eubacteriales bacterium | reverse complement strand
TGTTTGATCCATTGTATTTATCGACGCAGATGTCCGGGATCGGCTGCTGTCTGACTTTCTGGAGGAAATACTCGCATGTGGAAATATATGTATATTCACTTTCCGGATATTCGACTTCAAAGCAAACGATACCGACGCCTGTCCGGAACATATAAATATTTACGCCTTTGATCTGGAAACTGTACTCATCGGAGCAGTTTTCGTCAGTACGGATGTCGTTGGGCGCGAACTTGAGTGTCTGATCAAGTCTTATATGTCCCTCAGAGAAGAGTGTCTTGTCGATATCTGCCGGCTCGAACATCAGCATTTTTCTGAAGCGTGTATCTTCAGTCAGGAATGTGTCCTGTATGTATTTCAGTATATATTTGCGGATCCTGGTGTCGGACATCTTCCATGATGTCATGTGATCGATCAGTGCATTGCCTTTTGGAAGGCTTTTACCAACGATCTTATCAAAGACTTCAGGCCCTCCGGCAAATTCCCTTTCGAATAGAAATGGGAGAAAAATGAATGAACGATTTCTGAGTTTTTCCATAGTATCCACCTGATTCTATTAGTCAGCTTTTACTAGATTTTAACATAATAATAATGAATTTTATAGTGTATAATAAGTATCGATCGGAGGAATGATACAGATATGACGATGTATATGACGATAGGTCTTCCCGGAAGTGGTAAGTCGACATGGGCTGAAAAGACCGGACTTACTGTGCTCTCATTGGATGAGCTCCGGCGCAGGAAGGGACTTGAGCCAGATGACGAGAATCTTTTAGCTGAACTTAATAACGAGGCCGTGAAGCTTGCCGGGAGAGGTGAAGACTTCATATACGACGCTCCAGATCTGAAACGTAAGAACAGGAGAGAGGTCCTGACTCTGATCGGGAACAAAGCACATAAAGCGGCTTGTCTTTTCCCGGTACCTCTCGACATATGCAAAGAGCGGAACATGAGACGTGAGGATTTTGTTCCGGAAAAGGTCATCGACAGGATGATGGTGAGCTTTGATGTGCCGTTCTGCCTGGAAGGTTTTGATGAGATATTGATGGTACGGGGTGAGTCGTATCGTGACGGACAGAAATGTGACGACGCTGAGATAAGATACAGGAGATTCTGCCGGGCTGTCGTGGATGACGACTCTGTAGCGGACGGAGAGGGACCGTTCGGGACGATCAAAATCGACATGTACAGGACATGCCTGGACAGATGGCTTTGCTCGCTGATACCGACGGGATCGGTTGATGATATTATGAAAGCAGTGTGGGACGGGGAGTGTGCACCGGACATCCATCCGGTCATTATGGAGATACTGGAACGGCTGTTTACGGTGCAGAGTTTTCTGGATATGCAGATCAGGGATGATGCCCTGTCAGAAGTCATATATGCTAAGGACGAGTGTGGAAATGTCGTGTTCCCCGTGAAAGTCGGGATCGATATGCCGCCGTATAATGGATACATCGGCGAACAGACAAGCAGGTATCATAAAGAGAATATGAGGGATCATCTGCTGTTAGTACTGGGAGGTCTCTGGGAAGAAGGCATAAGGGATGAGCTGCTGCTGTGCGGGCTCCTTCATGATGCGTCAAAAAAATATGAATCGGGTATAAACAAACGAGGTGATATCTGCTTCTATTGTCATGAAAAGTCATCTGCATTATTCGCGGCGTACATATTTCGCCAGCTGGGATTCAGTAAAGAGAAGGCATATCCATATGTGACCATCATATACAACCATCTGCTGCCGTTCTCATGGCTCAGAGGCGCCGGAAACGAAAATGCTTTCAGGAAGCTGCACGGAGACAGTCTGACCGATGAGCTCAAGACATTGAACAGGAACGACTTCGGCGTGGAAGATCTTTCCGGGCTGCGAATTACATATAAAGAGCGGATGGAACACGGGCTGGAAGCGGCAGAATATCTGAAGGCAAAATACAGGTGATGTTCTGCTTGTGATTTCACTCAGGCGATCATGGCAGGTGAGTGATATAATAATAGTGAAGTTACTGAAAAACGATTTTTGGAGGATGATATGTATCAGGAAGAGTCTTTGAAAAAAGTGGCGGCCGCGATGAAAAAACTGCATGATGCAAAGATCTACTACCATAAGACTCCGGACGGGGATGCGATAGGATCAGCTCATGCGCTGGGCCTTGCATTACAGTCGCAGGGAGTGAGATGCGAATTGTTTTGTGAGGATCAGGTACCAGATCGGTACCACTTTCTGACCGATAAGTTCAAGAGTGACAAGACAGAGAATGCTGCTTTGATAGCCTTGGACTCATCTTCGATCTCACGACTGGGCAACTACAGTGATGCGTATGATTTCTGCATCGATCATCATGAAAATAATACGATACCGGCAGAATACAAATATGTAGATGAGACCAGTTCATCGTGCTCAGAGATCATTTATCATCTGCTGGTGCTGATGGGGATACCTGTGACAAAACCTGTCGCGGATCTGCTCTACGCAGGGCTGGTAACTGATACATCATGCTTCCGTACAGACAGTACTAATGCGGATTCTCTGCTGACCGCGGCAGAACTTGCCAGATGCGGCGCAGACGTCACAAAGATCGGACGGGTGTTTACTATGAAGAAGACACGTGCCCGGATAGAACTTGAGAGCGTTCTTATGAACAATTTCCGCTACTCATGTGGAGGAAAGGCCCTGGGCTGCTTCTATACCTATAACGACCTCGAGCATGCAGGCACGACAGACCTCGAGCTGGAGGGGATCGGTGCAGTGGTCGATCAGGTCGAAGGAATAGATGTGGGCTTTATTGTCCGTGAGAAGAAACCGGGACTTTGCCGTGTATCGGTAAGGACATACGGTAAATGTGACGCGTCAAAGATCTGCCGGGAGTTCGGCGGCGGCGGTCATGCTGACCGGGCGGGCGGAAACATTAAAGGAAAGCCTGAGGATGTCATGGATATCGTTGAGTCTGCATGCGGCGCCGTATTGAAAGAACGGTCCTGATAAAAAAACAGAAAAAAAAAAGGCCAGAACCGATTCTGCCTTTACTTCGTCTAAATATAGGAGGGATGTGAATATGCGGTAAATAATTACCGAACATATTTTCTGAAAATCTATTGACATGGGTTCAAAATGTGGTATCATAATATTATGTAAAGTCCATCGGTGACGATGGGTTCTTCTTTTAGATCTGGGAGCAATTCATTGATGCTTTTCTTATTAGTTATTCATTAGTTATTCATTAGTTATTACTCAAATCTTACGAATTTAACAATTGTATGCTGATCGATACTGGGTCGATATTGTTTCGGCTCCAGCGAGTAATCACGCGCTTAGCTGGTCGTTATGTGGACGACTGGTTGGTTTGCTGACGGACTAATGCCTATGCAGGCAGCTGTAAGAACTGGGGGGAAGAAGAATGAAACAGACTGAAAAAATGACTGAACAGGTACGCCGCTTTCAGGAAGGCGATGTTGACGCACTCGGAGAATTCTATGCCGAAAGTAAAGGTTACCTCACGACAATCGCCAAGAAAAGAATCAGGGGCTATGAGAGTGATGCAGAGGACATCGTTCAGGAAGCATTCAAGAAAGCTCTTGAGAGTATGAAAGACCTGCATAAAGCGGAATCTGCGCTCTCCTGGATGAGCACTACAGTGTCCAATGCCGGTACGGACAAGACAAGAAAAGAGAAGAAGTACGTTTATCCGGCACCTGCTGTCGATAAGGACGGAAATGAATACGACTGGACGGAAGACATCCAGGACACTTCTGCGGAAAGCGATGTGGAAGGCAGAGCTGTCCAGAGTGAGACAGAAAGAGAGGTCAACAAGGCCCTTGCAAAGATGGACCCTGTGATGGCCTGTCTCCTGAGAATGCATGACGCTGAAAAGATGCCGCTAAGCGAGATATCCCAGATAACAGGGATGAAGGAAGGAACAATCAAGAGCACGCTCTTCAGAGCTCGTCAGAAGTTCCGCGAAATCTGGTCGGATAGTGATATCCGGCCGGATGATGCTGCATAGTTGTTAAAGAATAAAGAGAAGAAGTTAAAGAAGCAGGATGGATAGATGATGAGTATCGTACTACCAGAAATATTCTGTTTAAAGGGAAAACCGC
>OMSP01000015.1 GCA_900313775.1 uncultured Eubacteriales bacterium | reverse complement strand
GCAGATCATCCGGTCTGTGATCAGCGCACTGCGACAGCCGTGTTAGGCGATGTGTCGGGTGTCCGGAACATCTATATCGTGACCGGGCATACTGATATGCGGAAATCCATCGATGGATTAGTGGCGATTATCCGTGATGTCTTCATGCAGGATCCGTTTTCGAACAGCCTGTTCCTGTTCTGCGGGCGCAGGTGTGACCGGATCAAGGCACTCCACTACGAGCGGTTATCCGAAGCCTTTTGTTATCCGCACGTTTTTCGGAGGTGTTATTGGATTAGTCATTTTTTATCGTATATCTGCTTGAAAAGATGCGGATAAAAATATCGTAGTGTACCCTTCAAGTGAAGGAGGTGACACTATGGAAACATATCGTTTCAAATCTGCTGTTGTGCTCTGGCGTTTGAAGGAAAGAGGCTTTTCCGAGTCTTCTATCCGAGGATACCGAAGGATTTTTTCTTCAATAGAGAACTACCTGAACGAAAAGGAGGTGATATATAGCCCTGATCTCGGTGAAGAGATGCTTGCTCTTAACGAAGATGCTTTTTTCAAAGAACCCGGATTGCCCCTGAGAGCTGCAAGTATTCGTAAACTCAATGATGTTTATCTGCATGGTGATTTAACGACAGTACTCCTGACACCGCACAGGAAGTATAGAAACGTAATACTAATAGAACAGTTTGAGAATGCTGTTATCGATTTCATGGATTCTGTGAAAGAATCCTTTACCCTTTCACAACAGGAGAACGTGAACCGTCGGCTGCGGTTATTCTTCAAATATATGCAAACCTGTGGAGTTAGCTGTTTTGGTGACATTTCATACGAGAAAATCTCAGCTTATCATGAGGGACTGGGCCATCTTAAACCGATATCGAGAGTGATTGAGGAATCATCTGTTCATCAGGTACTTCACTATCTGTCTGACAAGGGAGAGATTTCTCCGGGAATGTATCTTCACATGTACTTGTTGGAAACAGGACACTCAATGGCTTTAGAGATGTTTACACCGGTGGAACGACAAAGAGTAGAAGAACTCCGACTCGAAAGCTTGTGTTTTTCATCGGAAATGTTTCTTCAGAAGGGAATGGGGTTAATACAGAAGTACCATTTAGCAGGCTATGTGGATCGTGTCTGTGAATCAGTAAAACGGATTATTTTGTATCTGTATCTTTTTCTCGACCTGAACAGACTGGGGTATCTGCCGGAGATTGCTGATATCTGGCTGTACTCTGATGTTACGAAAGGGGTGATAACCGGCAGTTCGTGGAAACTGGCCCGGCGTGTTGTAAATGTGTTCCGTGACCTGGCTCTGGAAGGAGAAGTGCAGTTTTCCAGAGTATATCGCAAAGGCGTATCCGGCATTGATGAATTGCCAGACTGGTGCAGGATTCCCCTTATGGATTTTGCTTTGCTCCGTTCAAAGGAAAAGCTGGAAGAGTCGACTGTAAAGAACGATATATACTCAATACTCCGCTTTTTACGGTTTATACTCCAGACAGGCTGCCATTCGTTTGAAGAGCTTACGGGAAAAATCATTACAGAGTTTAATCTCAAAGACGTTCATGGTTCTCCGGAAGGGAAGAACGCCTGTAATTCCAGAATTCGAAGATTCCTGAAGTATCTTGAACGAGAAGAACTTACATCTGCGAAAAACCTGTTCATGTCACTTTCGACAACAGCGGCTTCCATAGAGACGATTGTTAAGACGTTTTCTGACGAAGAAATCATTGAAATTAAGCGATATGTGGATTCCGCACAAACGCCGTTAGAGATACGTGACAGTGCCATGATTCTCCTTGGATGTGACATGGGCATCAGAGGATGCGATATTGTTAAGATTTCTCTCTCGGATATTGACTGGCACAGGCAATGCATACGATTCAGGCAGGACAAGACAGATGCGGATATTTATACCGCGATGCCGACCGCCGTCGGCAATGCCATTTACAGATACTTGCGGGATGTCAGAAGCAGAAATACAGCCTGTGACAGAGTTTTTATCAGTATCAGCGCGCCCTATAAGGCCTTGACACGGTGTGTCTGTTATGGAGCCTTACACAGGATTTTGCCTGGCAGGAATGTTTCCGGATCCGGGTTCCACGTCACAAGGAAAACCTTTTCAACGAATCGTTTGAAAAATGGTGTAAAGCCTTCGCAGATAGCGGATGTGTTGGGACACGTCGATATGTCGACTCTTACGCCATATCTTTCGCTTGATGATGAGAGAATGTCACTCTGTCCTCTTTCACTGTCAGAGTTGTCTGTAACTATGGAAGGAGGCTTCAGATGAGAACTTACTCTTACTATAGTTCGATCGCGGAAGATCTGAAAGGCTTTATTGATTACAAGCGGGCACTGGGGTATAAATATGATTCAGAGGCGTATCAGATCCATTGTTTCGACCGCTACTGGATCGAGACAAATGGCCAGAACACCGAAATAACATATGAATCCTTAAAAGGATGGATGGAACGGCGGACAGGTGAAAGCGTTTCCTCGAGAAGTGCAAGGATCAGTGTGGTCAAGCAATTGAGTCTTTACATAAATGGGTTAGGTGTGGCTGCCTACGTTCCGATGGAAAAGTACATGAAAGAGCATCCTGTCATTCATGTGCTTTCAGCAGAGGAGATCCAGGCTTTATTTGAAGCGATTGATAATTATACGCCAAAAAGATATCCAACGTTTTCCGTTCGAATGCGCGCCGAATACAAGGTTATTTTTCGGCTCATTCTGACAACAGGCCTTCGCCGTTCAGAAGCGGTCTGCATTCGAATAAGGGATGTTGACTGGCTGGCCGGAACGATTACGATATTCGATGGGAAGGGCAACAAAGACCGTCTGGTGTATATGGCGGTTGATATGGCGGCGCTACTCAAAGAATACGTGAAATACCTGTTTGATTTTGTGCATACGGAAACAGAATGGCTTTTTCCGTCCTTTCGTATCGAGGATCATGTTTCCGGTATAGGGCTTGCGCTAAAGTTCAAGCATTATTGGAAGCTGACTCCATATGCAAAAACCTGTGAGAAAGATCCAACAATCCATTCACTGCGCCATACATACGTTGTGTTTCGAATGAATCTCTGGATTGCACAGGGAGTGGATACAAACGTCATGCTTCCATATCTTAGCCGCCAACTTGGGCATAAGTCTCCTGATGAGACGTTCTACTACT